>NZ_JBXAOE010000002.1:0-286065 GCF_058802485.1 Cupriavidus sp. GW822-FHT02D05
GCCTGGGTCTGGCTATCTCAGGCACGTTTGCTCGTACGCCGATTGTCCAATGCCTGAATTTGTCCTCACCCTCTTTGGCTTTGGCCGCTTTCTCACCGCCGCCAGCCGCACCGCCAGCGCCGGCCCGGCCATTCACCTGCCGATCTTCGATGCCGGCGCGCTGCGCGCGCAGTTGAAGGGCCGCTACGCGGAATTCGACCTGGCGGTGGCGAACTACAACCAGACGCTGATCGGCGCCCTGACCGACGTGGCGACGCAACTGGCCCAGATCCGCACGATCGATGCGCAACTGGTTGATGCACTGCGCGCCGAGCAGAACAGCCGCCGTGCGCGCGACCTGGCCCTTGCGCAATATCGCCAGGGCCTGACGACCCAGCTCACCGTGCTGAACGCGGAAACCAGCGCGCTGGCCCGCACCCAGGCGGTGGCCCAGCTGCGCATGACGCGCCGCGACCGCCAGATCGCGCTGGCGGCGTCTCTTGGCGGCGGCTACACGGATACGCCCGGCGTGGCGCCCACCGCGGCGGGCGCCACGCCGCCAGTCCTTCGCGCCGCCGCGCCGGGCGCTCCCGAACAGCCGCAATAGCCATAACAACCGCAATAACCGCAATAACCGCTCAACGCCGATAACGCCACCGATACAGCGACCGAGGTGATCAAAATGACCGAAGCTACCCAGACCGAAACCACCGCCGACAACAACAACAGCAGCAGCACCGCCCCCGCCAGCAAGATGGCCACCCGCAAGCGCCTGCTCGCCGCGCTGGGCCTGGCCTCCCTGATTGCTGCCGGCGGCTACGCTGGCTACTACTTCACCTACGCCGTGCATCACGAAGACACCGACGACGCCTACGTCAACGGCAACCTCGTGCAGCTCACGCCGCAGGTCAGCGGCACCGTGATCAGCGTCAACGCCGACGACACGCAAATCGTCCAGGCCGGCGAAGCCGTGGTCAACCTCGACCCGGCCGATGCGCAGGTCGCGCTGGGCAATGCCCAGGCTCAGCTCGCGCAAACGGTGCGCCAGGTCAGCGCCCTCTACGTCAACAACAACGTCTATCAAGCCGCGATCCAGCAGCGCCAGGCCGACCTGGCCAAGGCCCGCGACGACTTCCAGCGCCGCAGCCAGGTGACGGAAACCGGGGCCGTGTCCGCGGAAGACGTGGCCCACGCCCGCGACGCGGTCAAGACCGCCGAGGCCACGCTCGAAGCCGCCCGCCAGCAACTTGCCTCCAACCGCACCATGACCGACCAGACCACGGTCGCCGAGCACCCTGCCGTACAGGCCGCCGCCGCCAAGCTGCGCGACGCGCATCTCGCCCTGGCGCGCAACACGCTGCCGGCGCCGGTCACGGGCTATGTGGCGCGCCGCTCGGTGCAGGTCGGCCAGCGCGTAGCCCCGGGCGCGCCGATGATGGCCATCGTCCCGCTGGATGGCGTGTGGGTGGATGCCAACTTCAAGGAAGTACAGCTCCAGCACATGCGAATCGGCCAGCCGGTTGTGCTGCGCGCGGACGTGTACGGCAGCAGCGTGCGCTATCACGGCCGCGTGGTGGGCTTCTCCGCCGGCACCGGCAGCGCGTTCTCGGCGTTGCCGGCACAAAACGCCACCGGCAACTGGATCAAGGTCGTGCAACGCCTGCCCGCCCGCATCGAGCTCGACCCGGCGGAGCTGCGTGCGCACCCGCTGCAGATCGGCTTGTCGATGCAGGTCGACGTGGACACCAGGGACCGCAGCGGCGCGCAACTCGGCGCGGTCAAGAAAACCACCTACAGCACCAATGTCTACCGTGGCTATGGGGAGCAAGCCGATGCTGAAATCGCTCGCATCATCGCGCTGAACAGCACCTCGGGCGCATCCAGCCAGGGCGCACAGGCCACTGCGGTTGCCGCGAAGACGGCTGAAAAGCCGGCCAAAGGTGCTGTCCTGTAATGCCTTGCCAGGATTTTTCTTCGTTATTTATCTGATAACTCAGATTTTTAAATAGCAATCAAATCCGGCAAGAGCCGGCCGACACCAGCCAGAGACACGTCGAGTTCAACATGGAAAACGCCAACACAGCCGAACCGCTCCAGCCCCCGCCGCTTACCGGCGGCAAGCTGGTGCTCGCCACCTTCGCGGTAGCGCTCGCCACCTTCATGAACGTGCTCGACTCGTCGATCGCCAACGTGGCCATTCCCACCATCTCCGGCAACCTCGGTGTGTCGGTGGACGAAGGCACGTGGGTCATCACGCTGTTCGCCGCCGCCAACGCGGTATCGATCCCGCTCACAGGCTGGTTGACCCAGCGCATCGGGCAAATCCGCCTGTTCGTGGGCGCCATCCTGCTGTTCGTGCTGTCATCCTGGCTGTGCGGCATTGCGCCCAACCTGCCGATCCTGCTGGCCGCGCGCGTGCTGCAAGGCGCCGTGGCCGGCCCGCTGATTCCGCTCTCGCAGGCCATCCTGCTTGGCTCGTATCCCAAGCGACGCAGTTCCACCGCGCTGGCGCTGTGGGCCATGACGGCTACCGTGGGCCCGATTGCCGGCCCGGCGCTGGGCGGCTGGATGACCGACCGCTACTCCTGGTCTTGGATCTTCTACATCAACATTCCCGTCGGCCTGTTCGCCGCCGCCGTCACCTGGATCATCTACCGCTCGCGTGAAACACCGACGCGCGCGCTGCCGATCGACAAGGTTGGCCTGGCTTCGCTCATCACCTGGGTGGCAGCGCTGCAGATCATGCTCGACAAGGGCAAGGATCTCGACTGGTTCCATTCGTCGCTGATCGTGGGCCTGGGCGTCGTTGCGTTGATCAGCTTCATCTTCTTCGTGATCTGGGAGCTGACCGAGGAACATCCGATCGTCGATCTCAAGCTGTTTGCCGGGCGCAACTTCCTGGGCGGCACCGTGGCGATCTCGGTAGCCTACGGCGTGTTCTTCGCCAACCTGGTCCTGCTGCCGCAATGGATGCAGCAGTACCTTGGCTACCCGGCCGTGAATGCCGGCCTGGTGACCGCGCCGCTGGGCATCTTCGCCGTGATACTGGCGCCGGCGCTGGGCAAGATCATGCCGCGCTCCGATGCGCGGGTGCTGGCGACCATGGCCTTTGCCGGCTTCGCCGCAGTGTTCTTCATGCGCTCGGGCTACACCACCACCGTGGACACCTGGACGCTGGTGCTGCCCACGTTGTTGCAAGGCATCCCCACCGCGCTGTTCTTCGTGCCGCTGACCGCGATCATCCTGTCGGGGCTGTCGCCGGACAAGATTCCGGCCGCAGCGGGCCTGTCGAACTTTGCTCGCGTGTTCACCGGCGCGGTAGGGACGTCGCTGGCCAGCACGGCCTGGAACGACCGCAATGTCCTGCACCACTCGCAACTCGCGGAGCAGGCCAGCCAGCACAACCCGGCCTTTGTGCACGCGCTGGAAGCCTTGCAGGCGACGGCCGGCTTCAGCCATGACCAGGCGATGGCGTTCTTCGAACGCAGCCTCACCACGCAAGCCGCCATGCTTGGATTGAACGATATCTTCTGGATCTCGGGCGTGATCTTCATCGTGATCATTCCGCTGATCTGGTTCACCAAGCCGGCCAAGGGCGGCAATGCTGCCGCTGGTGCGGCAGCGCATTAAAGGCGCGCGGAAGCTTGCAGGAACGGGCGGCAAACCAACCTACTTGCCTACTTGCCGCCTTGCCCCGCCGTCCCGTGGGGCTGCTCTGCCCTCCTGGCGGCCCATAGCAGCAACCACATGCCCAGCAGGCCCGAATAGATCACCAGGCCCACGCCCGCGATGCGCTGGTCGGCCAGCAGGTAGCTGGCGCAAAGGCGCGTCTCGCTATCGATGAACAGCATCCCGACGGTCAGGCCCATCCATACGTAGTTGCCGCCGAAGAACAGCACCGGCGGCCACGCGCTCGCCTTGAAACCGAAATGCGCGGCGACGCCCGCTGCCACCACCAGCGCGTACTTGGCCACCAGGGTCGGAAATTCCAGCCGGCTGAGGTCCAGCGCGACGGGAAGCATCCATGCGCCGTAGGCCAGCAGGGCAAACGCCAGCAGGCTCAGCGCGTAGGGCCGCAACGCCGCCGTGATCCGCTCGCGCCGCGCGTCCGAGATCAGCCAGGGCAGCGCACAGCCCGCGCAGAACAGGCCCGGCAGCAGCACCAGCATCTGCAGCGTCATCGAGCCCTCCAGCAAGGCATGCGCACGCGGCACGCACAGCGCCACGGCTAGCGCCGCCAGCCCGCCGGCAAGACCGGCCCGGCGCGCCCGCCAATGGCGGAGCCACGGCTGCTGCACGGTGGCTTGCGGGCTCATGGCAGATGCCTGCGCGCGAAATCGTAGGCCTGCTGGTAATCGGCCAGCGTGTAGACGGCCAGCACCCGGCCATGGGCGTCAGTCACGTGCACGCCGCCGTTGTGCTCGAAGCCGCCGAGGCCGTCCGGGATAGCGATAACATCCGCGTCGCGCAGCAGCGCCTGCATGGCGGGCGCGGCGACGGGCGCGGCCACCTGCCAGCCAGGCAGTTGCGCATGGTGCTCCCTGGCATAAGCGGCAAGGCTGGCGGTGTCGTCGCCGGCGGGATCGAAAGACAGGGAAACCAGGCCAATGCGGCCGTCCATGCCATCGGCACGGATGCGGCCCTGCAATTGCTCGAACTCTGAGCCGAGCGCGCGGCACACGCTCAGGCAGCGCGTGTAGATGAAATCCACCAGGAAGAGCCGCGCGCCCTGGTCCCGCCCGGCGCCGAACAGCCGCGCGGGCTCGCCCGCTTGATTGCGCGTCTCGATGACCGGCAGCACCAGCGCGCCTTGCGCAATGCGCGTCTCGCGCCGGTCGTCCAGCGTCCAGGCGGTAAAGCCCAAGGTGAGATAGCGCAAACCCGCGACGGCCAGCACCAGCACCAGCAACAAGGCCAATGCCGGCCACGCCGGGCGAATGCGCGACAGCATGCTAGCCACCCGGCGCGCCAAGCGCGGCATCGCCGTCGAACGGTGCGGTCATGGCCGCGGTCTGCGCGCGCGCCGCCTTGACGATATCTTCCGTCATCGCCGGCGAGGTGTTGCCCCACTGGCTGCGCGCATGCGTGAGCACCGCCGCGATCTCGGCATCGCTCAACTGATCCGCGAATGCCGGCATGGCGCCGTTGTAAGTGGTGCCCTTGACCGTCAGCTTGCCGGTGATGCCGCGCAGCACGATGGAGGCAACCTTGGCGTCCTTGCCGTTGACCCATTCCGAGCCGGCCAGCGGCGGGAACACCCCCGGCAAGCCCTGCCCCGTGGCCTGGTGGCAAGCCACGCAGCGCGCCTGGAACACGGCGGCGCCATCCACGGCACCGCCAGCGGCCTTGCCGCTGCCCTGGAGATCGGCCAAGGTGCGGCGGTCGCCCAGTTCTGCCGGCGCGTTGATGGGCGCGGTGGCGATATACCAGCAGCCCCAGGCTACCAGGGCCACCACCAGCACCAGCACCACCTTGGGCATGGGTGCGCGGTTTTCATGCGGGTCCGCATTCTCGCGGGATCGGGCCGCGGCGGCCCGGCGCTTTTCCGATGGGCTGTCCATCTGTGTCTCCGGGGGGGGGGCTACGGCGCGGCCTTGGCCGCGGGCGGCGCGGGCAGGACGGCGCCGGTGCGGTTCAACGATTGCAGGTACGAAACCAGGTCGAGCGCGGTTGCCGTGGCCACCACGATCTTGCCCGGCGGATTGAAGGCCTCCGGCAGGTTGACCACCTTGTCGCCGGGGTCCGCCTTGTCCTTCACGTCGAACAGGAACGGATAGCTTGGCATGATGCTGCCGGGTACGTAGGCGCGCGGCTGGAACAGGTGGCCGAGGTGCCAGTCGGCACTCGGCTGGCGCACGCCGATGTTCATCAGGTCAGGCCCGGTGCGCATGGTGCCAAGCAAGTGCGGGTGGTCGTAGTAGTAATCGCCGGCCACCGACACCCGGCCCCAGCCACGCTTGGCGTCCGGCGCGAACGAGGCGTCGCGCGGCTGCTGCGAATGGCAATAGACGCAGCCGTTGGCGATATAGACCTCGCGCCCGCGCAGTTGCGCGGCGGAATACGGCTTGACGCCTTCGGTGGGCTTGACGTCCCGGAGTTGCAGATAGGGGATCACGACCAGCGCGCTCGTTGCCAGCGCGAGCATGGTCATGCCGCCGGCCAGCAGGGCTTTTTCATTGTTCACGATTCAGGCTCCCAGTGCCCGCTTGCGGCCTTGGTGGAACAAGGCGGGCCGGTCCCGGTTAGGTCCCAGGCCAAGGATGGCGCAGACAAAATTGGCGACGAAGAAGAGATGGCCAAGGAGCATCATGCCGCCACCGACCGAGCGCGCTTTCAGGTAAGGGATGGTGACGGCCACGGAGTCCATGAAGGGCTTGCTGGCATCGAGCATGGCATAGCCTTGCAGCGTGCCGCCGATGGACAGCCCGATGAAGTACACGCCGATGCCGGCCACCGCGAGCCAGAAGTGCGCGTAGATCAGCCAGCGGTACGGCCACTCGCGGCCGGTCACGCGCGGCACCATGAAGTAGATGGCGCCAAAGAACGCAAAGCTGACAAAGCCGTACAGTCCCAGATGCGCGTGCGCCACCGTGTAGTGCGTGAAATGGGTCACGCGGTTGACGGCCCGCAGCGCCTCGAACGAGCCTTGCGCCGAGCTCAGCGTGTACATCATGCCGCCGAAGGTGACGAAGCGCAGCGTGGGCGAATCGATCAGCCGGTGGAAATGTCCGCGCATGGTCTGGTGCTGGTTGATCGAGAACGCGATCACGGGCACCAGCATCATCATGCTCTGCACGATGGACAAGGTAATCAGCCAGCCCGGCACCGGCCCGCCGATCAGGTGATGGCCGCCGACCTGGCCATAGAAGAACGCCAGCGCCCAGAAGCCCAGCAAGGACAAGCCGTAGGAACCCACGGGCTGGCCGATGATCTTGGGCAGGAAGTAATAGATGGAAGCCAGCGCCAGCGGCGTGTAGAACAAGCCGAGCACGTTATGGCCGAACCACCAGTTCATGGTGGCCTGCTCCACGCCGAAATGCAGCCCGGGGATGTTCGCCACCAGGAACAGCACGGGGAACCAGAACAGCGCGCAGCCCATGTACCAGACTGAGACGTAGAGGTGATCCACTTTGCGGTTCACCAGCGTGAGCACCAGCGGCATGCCCACCAGCGCGCCGCCGGCCACGAGCAGGATGTCGACCTGCCACGGGATCTCCAGCCACTCCAGGCCGTCCGAGATCCCGGCCGCGATGCTCCCCAGCCCGGCAATGAGCCCGGCGTTCCACAAGGCCGCGCCGAGTACGGCGTACTTCGCGCCGGCCAGGCGCGTCTTGAGCAGGCGAGGCAGCAGGAACAGCGCGATGGACAAGCCGGCCATCGGTGCCCAGCCATAGGCCACGGCGTTCAGGTGGATGGTGCGGATGCGGCCGAACGACAGCCACGGCACCGTGGCCAGCAAGTCGGGCTCGTGCAACTTGACCGAGGCCGTCAGCCCCGCCAGCGACGCCACCACCAGCCACACCATGGCGCAGCAGATGAACAGGAAGACCACGGGCGCCGAGGATTCGTCCGCGATATCGCGCGAGGTGTCGTACGCGGCGTCGCCTGCGGCCCCGTGCGGCTTGTCCGCGGCAGGGTCTTCCGGCCGCCCCGCCTCCCCGCGGTCGAAGATCACGTTGGCCGCGGCTGGCGAGGTATCGAAGAAGCCCTTCTGCATGCTCCAGATAAAGGCCGCGAGCGCGACCACCGAGAGCAGGAAGGCGGATAGCAGGATGGCGATGGTGCTCATGGGACGTTTCGGTTGCTGCCGCATCAGGCGCGTGGCGACGATTGCCGGGCGCCGGGCCACCAGCTTGGCAAAGCGCTCGACCCTGTGGATGGTTTTGTTGCGGATGTGCCGGCGGCGGCCGGCGGCCAAGGCCTCCCCCCCGGGGCCTTCTTCAAGATGCTCATCAAAACTTAGCTCTTTTTTTGGCGGGCGGCGTCGCCTGGGCAAAAAACGGCCTTGCCCGGGTACGTCACAGGCCCCGTCCCGTGCAGAGTAGGTAGTGAATGGCTAAGCCGTCCATAGCCACTTTCCAGATTTTTCTGGTGACCACTAGCGGGCGGGCAGGCGCGGCACCGACCCCGCCTTTGTGCAGCCAGGGCCGCGGGCGGCTTAGCGGCAAATTGTCGCGTCGCCGCGCCGTGTATCACCCCGCTGACACACCCGTATTTTATGTTGCATTTGAAATGCTTGTTTTATAGAATCGTTCACAGGTTGCTGCGGCGCACGATATGCGAGTTCTGTTGGCAAGCACACAGACAAAGACCTGGAAGCACCAGCAAACACCGACAAACACCGACAAACACCAACGGCAATCCGCGTTTCATCCAACCCTTTGCGAGAGGCGTCATGCTGCCCCTGCCACAGACCCGGCCATCTGCCCGGCCACCTACGCGGCCACCAGCCGGCGCCGGATACCACGGCCACCCCGTGCTTGCGCTCGCGTTCCGGCCCTTCTATCTGCTGGCGGCGAGCTTCGCCGTGGTGGCCATCGGCGTGTGGGCAGCCATCTACCTGGGCTGGTGGCCGTGGTCTGGCGCACAGCCGGCCATCGGCGGCATGCTGTGGCATGCGCACGAGATGGTGTTTGGCTTTGCCGCCGCGGTTGTGGCCGGCTTCTTGTTTACCGCCGGCAAGAACTGGACGGGACAGCAGACGCCGCAGGGCTGGCTGCTGGGTAGTCTCGCCGCTGTGTGGGTCGCGGCGCGCGTGGCGATGTGGACCGGGCCCGCTCCTGCCGCGGCCGTGCTGGACCTCGCCTTCCTGCTGCTGTGCGCCGCCACCTTCCTGCGCGTGCTGGTGCGCGCCGGCAGCGCGCGCAACTACGGCCTTGCCGCAGCCTTGTTCCTGTTGTGGTCGCTGAACGTGGTGTTCCACCTGGCGATGGCGAGAGGCGCCGTGCACGTCGCGCTGCAAAGTGCCGATGCCGGCATCGGCCTGGTCGTCATCTTCATTACCGTGATCGGCGGGCGGGTGATCCCGATGTTCACCGCCAATACCGTGCCCGGCGTACGCATCCGGCGCTCGATGCCGGTGGAGCGCAGCGTGGTGGCGCTGACGCTGGCCGCGATGATCGCCTGCACACTGGCGCCGCGCGGCATGGCAACCGCAGCCATCGCGCTGCTAGCTGCGCTGGCGCAAGCGCTGCGGCTTGGCGGCTGGCGCTCGTGGCACACGGTGCGCAAGCCGCTGATCGCCATCCTTCACCTGGCGTATGCCTGCCTGCCGCTGGGCCTGGTGTTGCTGGCGGCATCCGCCCTGGGCTGGGCCGACCGCTCGACGGCGCTGCACGCCCTCACCGTGGGCGCGATCGGCTGCGCCATCCTGGGGATGATCACGCGCACCGCGCTGGGCCACACCGGCCGCAAGCTGGAAGCGGGTGCGATGGAGAACGCCGCCTACGCGTGCATCGGCCTGGCCGCTGTCGTCCGCGTGATCGGGCCGCTGCTGTTGCCGCAATACAAACCGTTCTGGATCGCCAGCGCGGCGGCGCTCTGGATGGCGGCCTTCGCGCTGTACCTGCTGAAATACGTGCCCTACCTGACCCGGCCCCGGGCCGACGGGCGGGAAGGTTAAGGCTTCCCGCGATGCTCGCCGAACAAGACCACGCTCCCCGCTCTTCCCACCTGCCCGCCTCAGCCTTTGGCGTTGTGCCGGGCCCGGGTAACCACCAACAAAAGATCAAGAGATGGATGTCCATTTGAGCATTCACGGCCGGCAGGGCCTTGCCGGCCAACTCTATCGACAGTTGCGGGCGGGCATCGTCGACGGCCGCCTGGCGCCGGGCGAAAGGCTGCCGTCGACCCGCGACCTTGCCACACAGCTTGGGGTATCGCGCAAGACCACGCTCGACGTGTTCGAGCGGTTGATTGCCGAGGGCTACCTGCGCTCCCGCGCCGGCGACGGCACCTTCGTCGCGCATGAGATGACGGGCCTGGCACCATCGCCATCATCGCTGTCCCCCAGCGCGGGCTCCGGCTCGATCTGGGAGGCGCTGCCCGACACCCTTCCCCATACGCCACCCGGCGCCGCGCCAGCGTTCGACTTCGTGGGCGGCGTCACCGACAAGGGCATGTTTCCCTTCGATAAGTGGCGCAGCTGCGTCAGCCACGCGCTACGCGTGCAGGCCCGCGGGCGCGGCAGCTACCGGGATCCCGCCGGCGAGCAGGAATTGCGGCTTGCGGTGTCGCGCTACCTGGCGTTCAGCCGCGCGGTGGTGAGCAACTGGCAGGAAGTCATCGTCACGCAGGGTGCGCAGCAGGCGATCGACCTGATGGCGCGGGTGGTCATCCGCCCCGGCGACGTGGTGGCGGTGGAGGATCCCGGCTATCCGCCCGCGCGCATTGCGTTTTCCGCGCTGGGCGCGCAGGTGGCTTATGTCCCCGTGGATGCGCAGGGGCTGGTAGTGGACGCCCTGCCGGACAACGCGCGCATTGTCTACGTCACGCCGTCCCACCAGTTTCCGCTGGGCATGGCGATGAGCCTGGAGCGGCGCGTGGCGCTGCTCGAGTGGGCGCAACGCCGTGGCGCGCTGGTGCTGGAGGACGACTACGACGGCGAGTACCGCTTCATGGGCCACCCGGTGGAGTCGCTCAAGAGCCTGGACAAGACAGGGGTGGTGGCGTACGTCGGCACCTTCTCCAAGACGATCTTCCCCGAGTTGCGCATCGGCTACGTGATCCCCCCGGCGCCGCTGGGCGCAGCCGTGCGCAGGGCCAAGCAGGTCAGTGACTGGCACAGCTGCACCATGACGCAGACGGCGCTGGCCAGGTTCATGCTCGACGGCCACTTCGCCAAGCACCTGCGGCGCATGCGCAAGGAGTACGCCGCACGCCGCGCCGCGTTGCTTGCGCACCTGCAGGGCCCGTTGAGCCCGTGGTTCATGCCCCACGCGCCGGCCGCGGGCATCCATATGGTGGCCCACCTGAAGATGCCGCAAGATGAAACCGCGCTGATCGCGCGCGCCGCCGCCGCATCGGTCGGCCTGTATGGCATTGCAGGCATGTACGGCGGGCAGGCGCCGGTGCCTGGCATCCTGTTGGGCTACGGTGGCATCAGCGTGGCGGACATCCACGCCGGCATGGAGAAGCTGGCCGGGGCGCTAGCGGCGGACGGCCCGCCACTGGTTACCTCAAATTAGAGAAAACTGGCTATTTTGCATAGCCAGTCGCCGTCCTATTCTTGTTCCTGTCGCGCCTCCACACCGATGGCGCAAAACGCAAAGCAGGAGCAAACCATGGAACAACGTCTCGACTTCTACAAAGCCAGCCCCGCCGCCATCAAGGCCGTGCTCGGCCTGGAAGAACGCGTCGGCAAGAGCGGCCTGGAAAAACCGCTGGTAGAACTGGTGCGCCTGCGTGCCTCGCAGATCAATGGCTGCGCCTATTGCATCGACCTGCACACCACCGATGCGCGCAAGGGCGGCGAGAATGACCGCCGCCTGGCCACCCTGTCGGTCTGGCGTGAAACGCCCTTCTTCACCGACCGCGAGCGCGCCGCCCTGGCCTGGACGGAAGCCGTCACGCTGGTCGCCCAGGATCATGTGCCCGACGCTGCATGGGAAGCGGTTCGCCCCCACTTCGGCGACGCCGAGCTGGTCGACCTGACCCTGCTGATTGCCACGATCAACAGCTGGAACCGCTTCGCCATCTCGTTTCGCAAGACGCCGGCCTGAACCCGGGCCGACCTCGCCCCGGCGCCGCTCCCGCCAGCCGGGAGACCGGCGCAACGCGGGCTTACTGCTCGCCAGCGTCCTCGGCTGCCGCCTGGGAGGCCTTGGCCTTGCGCGTCACGCTCTTGATCGGGATGCCGGTCAGGGTGGCGGCGCCACCGTCGCCAAACGCCCGCGTGAGCGCCGCAGGCTTCTCCACCAGATCCTGCAGGCTATACGCGTCCAGCACCTCGAAATAAGCCCGCAACGCCGCGGACAGCACGCCGCGCAAGCCGCATACGCGGGTGATGATGCAGTGGTTGTCATCGCCCTGGAAGCACTCCACCAGGTTGAAATCCGACTCCATGGTCCGGATCACTTCGCCCACATTGATCTGCGCAGCCGGCCGGCCCAGCTCGATGCCACCTGCGCGCCCGCGCACCGTATGCAGGAAGCCGGCCTGGCCGAGCTTTTGCACGATCTTGATCAGGTGGTTCTTGGGAATGCCGAACGCATCCGCGATGTGCTGGATGGTGACCAGTTCGCCCGGATGGACCGCCACATAGATCAGGGTCCGCAGACTGTAGTCGGTGTAGTCGGTCAGTCTCATGGAAAAATCCGGTTTGCGGCGATGATGTATGGGGTAGCCAGGATGGGGCCCCGGCAGGCATTGCAGCCTCAGTGTGACGGCTGCCGCAGTCTAACATGGACCAAAGATGCATCTTTGCGCGCTGCCGCAAATTTTATGTTGCATTGCAAATGCATGTTTAATAAAATCGATTTCAAGGCGTCGCCACCTGGCCGCGTCCAGGCTGAACCGGGACTGCACCCAGACCGTACGCCGCCACCGCACCACGTTGCGGAGTCTTTTTTCTTTTTTGTTGCATTTTCTGCACATCTTTGGAGGTTGCCGTGCTGTCCGAACAATCGAGACCCCTGATCGACGCGAGCGTGCCCGTGCTGCGCGAACATGGCCTGGCCATTACCCAGACGTTCTATCGCAACATGTTTGCCGATCGGCCCGAGCTGACCAACCTGTTCAACATGGGCAACCAGGCCAACGGTTCGCAGCAGCAGTCGCTGGCCTCCGCCGTGTTTGCCTACGCCGCCAACTATGGCGACAACAGCGCCCTGGCACCGGTGGTCAGCCGCATCGTCCACAAGCACGCCTCGGTCGGCATCAAGCCCAGCCACTACGCCATCGTCGCGCGCCACCTGCTCGGCGCCATCGGCGAAGTGCTCGGCGATGCCGCCACCCCGGCGCTGGTCGCCGCCTGGGACGAAGCCTACTGGCTGCTCGCCGCCGAACTGATCGCCGCGGAAACCCGCCTCTACGAGCGCGCGCAAACCGGCCCCGATCACCGCCAGCCCGTGCGCATCGTCGCGCGCGAAGCACAAAGCGCCGACATCACCGCCTTCACGCTCGAAGCCGTGGGCGGCACCACGCTGGCCGACTTCCTGCCCGGCCAGTACATCTCCGTGGTGGTGGAACTCACCCCCGGCGCCTTCCAGCAGCGCCAGTACAGTTTGTCCGACGCGCCCAACGGCAAGACCTGGCGCATCTCGGTCAAGCGCGACCGCGGCAATGGCGAGGACCTGCCCGCCGGCGCGGTCTCGAACTGGCTGCACGAAAACGCCCGCGAAGGCGACGTGCTGCTGGTCAGCCAGCCCTTCGGCGACTTCGCCCCGCGCATCGAGCCCAGCACCCCCATGGTGCTGCTTTCGGCCGGCGTCGGTGTCACGCCCATGATCAGCGCGCTGAACACCGTCGCGCAGCGCAATCCTTCACGCAAGGTCGTATTCGGCCACGCCGCGCGCATGGCCTCGCACGTGGCGCACCTGAAGGACGTCAAGCATGCCGCCCGCAAGCTGCCCAAGCTGCGCACGCACTTTTTCCTGGAATCCGAGGAGCCGGCGGAATTTCTGGCGCAACCCGCCCTGCCTGGCCGCATGGATATCGATGTGATTCTGGCCGACGAAGATCTTGCGGATGCGGACTTCTACCTGTGCGGGCCGCTGCCGTTCATGCAGGCACAGCGCGCGGCACTGCAGGCGCGTGGCGTGAGGGCGGAACGGGTGCACCGGGAGGTGTTTGGGCCGGATCTGCTGGATACGCTGCTGTAACGCTGCTGTAACGCTAGAAACGAGACGGCAATGAAGCGCGCGGGGATCCCGCGTGCACGGCTTGCAGGCGCCGGCCGCCACAAGCTCTCAGGAAGCCAACCCTTGCTGCCGCGGGAACCGCAGCGCAAACCGCACCAGCCCCGGCGCGGGGCAACTGGCCATCACGCCGCCGCCGTGCAGCACCATGATGGCCTTCACGATGGCCAGGCCGAGGCCGTTGGACTCGGTGACCCGGCTGCGCGCCGCATCGCCGCGATAGAAGCGGTCGAACAGGCGGTCGAGCTGGCCTTGCGGGATGGCCTCGCCCTGGTTTTCCACCGCAACGACGATGCCGTCAGGCTCTTCGGTACTGCTCAGCCGCACCACGCTGCCCGGCGCGCCGTAGCGCACGGCATTGACCACCAGGTTGTTGATGGCGCGGCGGCACAGCAGCGGATTGGCCCAGACCGTGCCGAGTGCCTCCACTTCGAATGTCATCGCCTTCTCGTCCGCCGGCCCTTCGAAATACTCGGCGATCTTGTTGAGCTCGTCAGGCAGCGACACCGGGGCGCGCTCGATAACCAGCCCGGCATGGTCGGCCTGCGCCAGGAACAGGATGTTCTCGGCGATATGGCCGAGCCGGTTCAGCTCCTCCAGGTTGGACTCGAGGACGTCCTGGTATTCCTCCGGCCGGCGCGACTGGCTCAGCGTGACCTGGGTCTGGCCGATCAGCGCGCCCACGGGCGTGCGGATCTCGTGGGCCAGGTCGGCGGAAAACTGGGACAGCCGCTCGTAGCCGTCGGCCAGCCGGTCCAGCATGGCGTTGAACGCGCCGACGAGGCCGCGCAGCTCGGCGGGGGCATTCCGCTCATCCAGGCGCACGGCGAGGCTGGCGGGGCTGATCTCGGCGGCCCGCGCGGCGATGCTGCCTACCGGCTTGAGCCCGCGCCGGATGGCGAAGAAGGCGAGCGCGGTCGCCGCCAGCATGCCGACCAGCGCGGCCAGCACCACGCGGTCGCGGTAGGCGGCGAGCATCCGCACTTCGTTGCTCATCGGATGCGCGGCGATCACCTCGACCACGCCGCCATCCTCGCTGGAGCGCGCCATCGCGGCCGCCCAGTGCACCGGCACGCCGTTGTCCAGCCGGGTGCGCAGGATGCTGGCCGCGCTCAGGCCGGCGCCGTCGCCCGGCGGGGATGCCTCAAGCTTTGCCGGCACCGGCAGGTTGTCCGGGTTGACGTGGATAAACGGCGGCTCGCCCGGCTTGCGGAAAATCAGCACGTCGCGCTCGGCGCCGAGCATGGATTCGAACAGCAAAGGCCGGTCCTTGAGCTCGCCGACGGTGTACACATCGCTGGCCAGCCGGCGGAAATGCGCCACGCGCCCGATCAGTTGCAGATCGGCGCGGGCCTCCATCGAGGTCTTGACGGACTGGTAGAAATACGCGCCCAGCGCGCCGATCACCACGCAGGCAATCGCGGCGAACGACAACGTCGTGCGCGCGGTCAGCGAGCGCGAGGACCAGGCTTTCACGCGCCCTCGCCGAAGGTATAGCCGATGCTGCGCACGGTATGGATAAGCTTCTTGTCGAAGGGCTGGTCGACCTTGGCGCGCAGCCGCTTGATGGCCACGTCAACGACGTTGGTGTCGCTGTCGAAGTTCATGTCCCACACCTCGGCGGCAATCAGCGTGCGCGACAGCGCCTCGCCCTGGCGCTTGACCAGCAGGTGCAGCAGCAGGAACTCCTTGTTGGTCAGCACGATCTCCACGCCCTGGCGCGTCACCTTGCGGCGCAGGACATCGAGCTTGAGGTCGGCGAATTCGAACAGCTCCGCCTCGCGCACCACGCCGCGGCGCAGCAGCGTGCGGATGCGCAGCACCAGCTCGATGAACGAAAACGGCTTGACGAGGTAATCGTCGGCGCCGAGCTCAAGCCCGTGGATGCGGTCGTTGACATGGTCGCGCGCGGTCAGAAAGATCACCGGCAGGTCGCGCCGCGCGCGCAGCGTGCGCATGATTTCCCAGCCGTCGATGCCCGGCAGCATCACGTCGAGCACGACGAGGTCGTAGGCGTGCTCCAGCGCCATGTGCAGACCGTCCGTACCGGTGCGCGCGAGATCCACGGCGTAGCCGCTTTCGCGCAAACCCTTCTTGAGGTAATCGCCGGTCTTGGGGTCGTCTTCGATGACGAGGATGCTCATGATGCGCAATGCCATTCAACGGTATGCCGCCATTCTAGCGGTGGCCGGAGCCCCGATTCATGACATTTTGGTCATCAAAAAGTCATCCGAGCGACCCGGCCATCACCCTAACCTACGTAGCACTTTCCACGCACCAGGAGTTCCAGGATGAAGATCGTTTCGCGTAATTTGACACGTACCTTGGTGGCCCCGGCGCTGCTCGCCGGCGCCATGTTTGCCGCAGCGCCCGCGGTGCTGGCGCAGCCCGCTCCCGCCGCCACGCCTACCGGCGTGCGCGGCACCGTGACCGCCTTCGCCGGCGACACGCTGAAGGTGCGCACGCGCTCGGGACAGGACCTGGAAGTGGGCCTGACCAAGGACACCGCGGTGCGCGCGGTGACGCTGGCCAAGGTCGATGAGATCAAGCCCGGCAGCTATATCGGCTCGGCCGCCGTGCCGCAGGCGGATGGCTCGCTCAAGGCGCTCGAGGTGCACGTGTTCCCGCCGAGCATGCGCGGCAGCGGCGAAGGCCATCGTGCGTGGGACCTCGGCAAGAACAGCAGCATGACCAACGGCACCGTGGGCAACGTAGTGGTCAGCAACGGCCGCACCATCACCGTGAAGTACCCCGACGGCGAAAAGCGCATCGTGATCCCCAACGACGTGCCCATCGTCAACCTGGAACCCGGCGACCGCTCCTTGCTGGTCCCCGGCGCGCATATCGTGCTGTTTGCCAGCAAAGGCGCCGACGGCGGGCTGACCGCGCGCTTTATCTCGGCCGGCAAGGAAGGCGTGGTGCCTCCGATGTAAGACCCGCCCGGGCCGGCGCCGTCCGGCCTGGATCCTTGCTGTCCCGCCAACGTTCCCCGTCATGCGCAAGCTCCCCTCCTCCTCACCCGCGCGGCGCGCCATCGTCCATCCGCTGGTCGTGCGCGCCACGCACTGGATCAACGCCTTCGCCATGGCCTGCATGGTGATGAGCGGCTGGGCGATCTACAACGCCTCGCCACTGTTTCCCTTCAAATTTCCGGCCTGGGCGACGGTAGGCGGCTGGCTGGGCGGCGCGATCGCATGGCATTTCGCGGCCATGTGGCTGCTGGCCGCCAATGGCCTGGTCTACCTGGCTTATGGCCTCGCCACGCGGCATTTCCGGCGCCACTTCCTGCCGCTGAGCGCGCGCGGCGTCCTGCGTGACGCGTCGCTTGCCATCCGGCTGCGCCTGCCGCATCGGCCCGGCGCCTACAACGCGGTGCAGCGGCTGATGTATGTGGCGGTGCTGCTGCTGGGCGTGCTGGTGGTGGCGTCCGGGCTGGCCATCTGGAAGCCCGTGCAGCTGGACTGGCTAGCGACGCTGTTTGGCGGGTTCGACACGGCGCGCCATGTGCATTTCCTTGCCATGGCGGGGATCGTGGGTTTCGTCGTGATTCACCTGGCGCTGGTCATCCTGGTGCCGGCCACCTTGTTGCCAATGCTGACCGGACGCGCCGGGCGCGCTGGCCATGGAGATGTCGAAGCATGAGCGCCCCCAACGATGACAAGCGGATGCCGGCCTCGGAGCCGGCAAGCGCGGCTGATTTCAAGCCCCAGCTCGTGCAACTCCAGCGGCGCCTGTTGCTGCGCTCCTCGCTGTCGCTGGGCGCCCTGTCCATGCTAGCGGGCTGCACCTTGCAGGATGGCGATGCCGTGGACAAGGTGCTGTGGTCAATGTCGCGCTGGAACGATCGCGTGCAAGCCTGGCTGTTCAACCGCAACCGGCTCGCCCCCACCTACGCGCGCAGCCAGATCACGCAGCCCTTCCCGTTCAACGCCTTCTATCCTGAGTACGACGTGCCGGAGGTCGACGGTGCCGGCTACCGCCTCGAAGTCTCCGGGCTGGTCGCCGACAAGCGCGCATGGAGCCTGGCGCAACTGCGCGCGCTGCCGCAGGCGGGGCAGATCACGCGGCATATCTGCATCGAAGGCTGGAGCGCGATCGGCGAATGGCGCGGCGTTGCGCTGCGCACCTTCCTGGAACGCATCGGCGCGGACACCACCGCCCGCTATATCGGCTTCA
This sequence comes from Cupriavidus sp. GW822-FHT02D05, assembly GCF_058802485.1. Taxonomy (NCBI): domain Bacteria; kingdom Pseudomonadati; phylum Pseudomonadota; class Betaproteobacteria; order Burkholderiales; family Burkholderiaceae; genus Cupriavidus; species Cupriavidus sp. GW822-FHT02D05. The sequence goes on from NZ_JBXAOE010000002.1 coordinate 18,012, forward strand.
AATGCGCGGACCGCTATTACTCCAGCCTCGACATGGAAACCGCGCTGCACCCGCAGACCATGCTGGCGCTGGATTTCGGCAGCGAGCCGCTACCCGCCCGCTATGGCTACCCGCTCAAGCTACGGGTGCCGACCAAGCTCGGCTTCAAGAACCCCAAGCATATCGCCGCGCTCTTCGTGACCAACGAGAATCCGGGCGGGTACTGGGAAGACCAGGGGTATAACTGGTTTAGCGGGCTGTAGGACAAGAACGCACCGCTGCCTGCAAGTGACGACCCCTGGGTGATGCACGGTACGCCAGGCACCAAACACGTTGCCTGGTGTACGCATTGCCGCACCTGGCGAGCGCGCCAAGCATTCCCACCATCGCCGCACATGGGTAATATCAAGGTCATGCGTGCCGCCACCCTGGCCGTGGCGCAGTCTGATTAGCGCAAGCCCGCCTGATCTCCCGCCGCGGGCACCGGCATGCGAACGAGGGAGACCATGGCTTCAGTGGCTTCAGTGGCATCAGGCGGCAGCCCCTACCGGCAACTCTGGCACCTCACATCCGAAGGATGGGGCTACTGCGCGCTCGGCACCTTCAGCCACGATGGCCTGCCCCCGGAATGGCGCGCCGTGCTGCCCATGCTGCCGCTGCGCGACCGCTACTCCCCCGTGAAAGCCGCGCGCATGGTGCTGGTCACCATGCAGATCCGCGGCGCGGCGCCGGCATCGGCCAGGCAATCGGATCCGCAGCGGCCGTTGTATTACGTTTATCAGGCCTGGAGTACACGGCGGATGACTTGAGGCAAGTCGTCTTAGCGATCCTCTCGGGTATGCCACCCCCGCAGCACGTAGATTGTCGAATCCCGAATCTCATAGCGCATCTCATAATGCCCCGCAAGAATCCGCCGCACCTCGCGGGGCTCGAATTCATCAAGCTGCTCACCGATGCGTGGGTGAGCCAGGAGATTTGCAGGTGCCGCCGCGAGCGCCTGGACGGTTCGCGCAGCTGCCAGCTTATTCACGGGGGCCAAAAACTTGGCGAGCGCCTTGCTGGTCCACTTCAGGTCCATCAACATCAGCGCGAGACCGGCGGGGGCGTGTCCGTGCTAAGACCGTCGGCCCAAGCCTGAACGGCCTGATGATCGATAACGCGACCTGCATCCACGTCGGCCAAGGCCTCACGTGTCAGACGGCTGCGCTCTTCCTCCTGATCGATCCAGGCAGATAGGGCCTGCTTCATGATCCAGCCGCGCGAGCGCTCCAGGCGGGCCGCCAACTGATCGACCTTCTCGGCCAGTGGCAACGGCACATGCACGGTCAGCACCTTGGTTTCGGTCTGTGCCATATGTAGTCCTTTTCGATGCGGGTTGAATCACAGTGAATCATAGCGATTCATGATAGCGCGTCCAAACCGAAGGTCTTGTTTGGGCATTTTTCAGCACTTATCTGTGTCACCCGCTGAGCGCGCACGGAAATGCAGCCTGCCTGAGGCAGCCAACCCGCTCAGTGAATCCCGCATCGACAAAAGGAAAAGCCCGCGCGAAGCGGGCTTTTCCTTTCTACAGCGCGAAAAACAGCAGGCCGTTCAACCCACCCACTTGCGCGCGTTGCGGAACATGCGCATCCACGGGCTGCCGCCGTCTTCCACCTGCTTCCAGGCGTCCGGCGCCCAGCTCATGGTGGCGGTGCGGAACACGCGCTCTGGGTGCGGCATCAGCACGGTGAAGCGGCCATCGGTGGTGGTCACCGAGGTAATGCCGTCGGGCGAGCCGTTCGGGTTCAGCGGGTAGGTTTGCGTCGGCGCGCCGTGGTTGTCCACGAAACGCAGCGCCACCTGGGCCTGGCTCTTGTCGCCTTGCTGCGAGAAGTCGGCGAAGCCTTCGCCGTGCGCCACCACGATGGGGATGCGGCTGCCTTCCATGCCGGCGAAGAAGATCGACGGCGAGGATTGCACTTGCACGGTGACGTAGCGCGCTTCGTACTGCTCCGACTGGTTGCGGGTGAACTTGGGCCATGCGCCCGCGCCGGGGATGATCGGGGCGAGGTTGCTCATCATCTGGCAGCCGTTGCACACGCCCAGCGCGAAGGTGTCCTGGCGGTTGAAGAAGGCCGCGAACTGCTCGGCCATCTGCGCGTTGAACAGGATGGTCTTGGCCCAGCCTTCGCCGGCACCCAGCACGTCGCCGTAGCTGAAGCCGCCGCAAGCGACAAAGCCGGAGAAGTCGGCCAGGTTGGCACGCCCGGCAATCAGGTCGCTCATGTGCACGTCGTGCGTGTCGAAGCCGGCACGGTCCATGCTGTACGCCATTTCGATCTGCGAGTTGACGCCCTGCTCGCGCAGGATCGCCACGCGCGGACGCGCGCCGGTGGCCACGAACGGTGCGGCGATGTCTTGTGCCGGATCGAAGGTCAGCACCGGCGAGATGCCCGGGTCCGCCGCGTCGAGCACGCGATCGTATTCGCTGTCGGCGCAAGCCGGGTTGTCGCGCAGGCGCGCGATGCGCCAGCTGACTTCGCTCCAGGTGCGCTGCAGCTCGCTGCGCGCGGCGCCGAAGACCTTCTTGGCGTCGCGGTAGATCTCGATCTGGTCGGTGGCATTGGGCTTGCCCACCACGTGGCTGCAGGCCGACAGGCCGACTTCGCGCAGCACGGCGAACACGGCATCGCGCTCTTCCTGGCGTACCTGGATCACCGCGCCGAGCTCTTCCGAGAACAGCGCGCGCAGGGTCTGCTCGTCGCGGCGGCCGGAGATTTGCTGCGCCCAGTTCTTGGCGTCGCCGAAGTCCTGCTCCTGGACCGGGTCCAGCGCCAGCATGTCGACGTTGAGCGACAGGCCGCAATGGCCGGCAAAGGCCATTTCCGCCAGGGCAGCCATGAAGCCGCCGTCGGAACGGTCGTGATAGGCCAGCAGCTTGCCCTCGCGGTTCAGGCGCTGGATCACGTTGAAGAAGTTCTTCAGGTCTTCGGCGCTGTCCACGTCCGGCGCGGTGTCGCCTACCTGCTGCGTCACCTGGGCCAGGATGCTGCCGCCCAGGCGGTTCTTGCCGCGGCCGAGGTCGATGGCGATCAGCACGCTGTCGCCCGCATCGGTGCGCAGTTGCGGGGTCAGGGTGCGGTCGGTGTCATCCACGGCGGCAAACGCCGAGATGATCAGCGAGACCGGTGCGACCACTTCCTTGTCGACGCCGTCGTCCTGCCACTTGGTGCGCATGGACAGCGAATCCTTGCCCACCGGGATGCTGATGCCCAGCGCCGGGCACAGTTCCATGCCAACCGCATGCACGGTGTCGTACAGCTTGGCGTCTTCGCCGTCCACGCCGCAGGCGGCCATCCAGTTAGCGGACAGCTTGACCTTGGCCAGGTCCTTGACCGGCGCGGCGGCCAGGTTGGTCAGCGCCTCGCCGATGGCCATGCGGCCCGAGGCGGGGGCGTTGATCACGGCTAGCGGAGTGCGCTCGCCCATGGTCATGGCTTCGCCGGCCCGGCCCTTGTAGTCGAGCGTGGTCACCGCCACGTCGGCCACCGGCACTTGCCAGGGGCCGACCATCTGGTCGCGCGCATTCATGCCGCCAACCGTGCGGTCGCCGATGGTGATCAGGAACGACTTGCTGGCCACGGTCGGGTGGCGCAGCACGTCGCGCACGGCCTTGTCCAGCGCGATGCCGGTCACGTCCACCGGGGGCAGGCTTTGCGCCACGTGCTTGACGTCGCGGTGCATGCGCGGCGGCTTGCCCAGCAGCACGTCCATCGGCATGTTCACGGCATAGTGTTCCTTGAGCGCCGCGTCGACATGCGCATCGACCAGTTGCAGCTGCTGCTCTTCGGTGGCGATGCCCACCACGGCAAACGGCGAACGCTCGCGCTGGCACATGGTCTGGAACAGCGGGAAGGACTCCGGCGCCACCGCCATCACATAGCGTTCCTGCGACTCGTTGCACCAGATCTCGGCCGGGCTCATGCCCGACTCTTCCAGGTGCACCTGGCGCAGGTCGAAGCGCGCGCCGCGGCCCGCGCCGTCCACCAGCTCGGGGAAGGCATTGGAGATGCCGCCCGCGCCCACGTCGTGGATCGACAGGATGGGGTTGTCGTCGCCGAGCTGCCAGCAGGCGTTGATGACTTCCTGCGCGCGCCGCTCCATTTCCGGGTTGCCGCGCTGGACCGAATCGAAGTCCAGGTCGGCGGTATTGGTGCCGGTCGCCATCGAGCTGGCGGCGCTGCCGCCCATGCCGATGCGCATGCCCGGGCCGCCCAGCTGGATCAGCAGCGAGCCGGCCGGCAGCGCCTTCTTGTGCGTGTGGCCGGCGTCGATGTTACCGATGCCGCCGGCGATCATGATCGGCTTGTGATAGCCGCGCACGGTGCCGCCCACGTTTTGCTCGTAGACGCGGAAGTAACCGCCCAGGATGGCGCGGCCGAATTCATTGTTGAACGCGGCGCCGCCGAGCGGGCCTTCGGTCATGATTTGCAGCGGCGAGGCGATGCGGTCCGGCTTGCCGGTCACGCTCACCTTGTCGTCCGGGTTGCGGTGCGCCACCGGCTGGGCGGCGTCACGCGCGTTTTCCCAGCCTTCCACGGCGTCGGGCAGCATCAGGTTGGAGACCGTGAAGCCGGTCAGGCCAGCCTTGGGCTTGCCGCCACGGCCGGTGGCGCCTTCGTCGCGGATTTCACCGCCGGCGCCGGTGGAGGCCCCGGGGAACGGCGAGATGGCGGTCGGGTGGTTGTGCGTCTCCACCTTCATCAGCGTGTGGGTCAGCGCCTCATGGCGGCCGTACTTCTGCTCGGTGCCGCGCGGGAACCAGCGCTCAGCCACATCGCCTTCCATCACCGCGGAGTTGTCCGAGTACGCCACGATCGACCCTTGCGGGTTGAGCTGGTGGGTATTGCGGATCATGGCGAACAGGGATTTGTCCTGCTGCACGCCGTCGATGGTCCACGTGGCGTTGAAGATCTTGTGGCGGCAGTGCTCGCTGTTGGCCTGCGCGAACATCATCAGCTCGACGTCGGTCGGGTTGCGCTCCAGCTTGGCGTAGGCGTCGACCAGGTAGTCGATCTCGTCTTCCGACAGGGCCAGGCCCATTTCGGTATTGGCTTGCGCCAGCGCGGCGCGGCCACCGGAGATGTCGATGAAGCGCAGCGGCTTGGCCGGCAGTTCCTGGAACAGGCCGGCGGCGTCTTCACGCGAAGCCACCACGCTTTCGGTCATGCGGTCGAACAGGTGGGCAGCCACCGCGGCGCGCGTGCCGGCATCCAGCGTCTTGCGCCCACGCAGCAGGCCCTTCTTGCAGATCACGGTGATCTCGATGCCGCGCTCGATGCGGTGCACGTGCTCGAAGCCGCAGTTGTGCGCGATGTCGGTCGCCTTGCTGGCCCACGGCGAGATGGTGCCGAAGCGCGGAATCACCACAAAGCGATCACCGTCGGTTTGTGCCTCGAAAGGCGCGCCATAGGTCAACAGCGCGGCGATGCGGGCGCTGTCGTCTTGCGATAGCGGCACGTCGGTGTCGACAAAATGCAGGAACTGGCCGTGCACCGACTCGATGTCGGCGTCGATCTGCTTGAGGGCGGTGAGCAGGCGTTGCTGGCGAAAGGCGGAAAGCGCCAATGCACCGGGGAAGCACGAGAAATGCGCCATGGTCTGAGCGGTCGGGAGGGCAGGAGGTAGGGGCTGCTACCGGCCGGCGCCGCTGGTTGGGGCGCCGTGCTGGCGGGAAACCGGGATTATACCTTGTCGAGAGGGGGTTCCCGCGTTGCAGCAGAGGTGGCTTGACGGACAAAAGGTGGTGGTGGCCCGGACAAGCTCCGCAGCCATCACGCAGGCCGGGCGACATCCGGGCCAATTGCGCTTCATAAACCACTTAAGCAGCCCGAACCCAATCCCCCCAATCCGCCCACGCCACAGCCTTGCCCGCCACCGTCACCTTGCACAGCCAGAACGGCTGCGATTCGCCGACGACGGGCCGGTGGCCGGCTCAGCGCTCCGGCCATGGCGCCGCGTCCACCACCGGGAAGCTGCCGCTGAACTGGTCCAGCAGGCCCATGAAGCGCGGCAGCAGCGACACATCGCCGCGCAGCGTGAGCCGGCCTTGCGCCACAGCCTCGGCCGCCGTCAAGCGCCGGGTCAGGACGGCGTCGAGCGTGTCGCGGCTGGTCTCGATGACCACGTCAGCCGTGTTCGCCACATCAGCCGCCACATCGGCCGCCACATCGGCCGCCTCCACCAGCAGGCTGCTCAGCGCGCAGTTGGACAGCGTGCTCACCCAATGCTCGCCGCTGTCGGTGAACAGCCAGCCGATCTGGCACGCCATGCCCTGCGCGCGCTGGCCGTGGATGCGCACCGCCAGCGCGTCGAACAGCAGCTCGTTGCTCATCGCGCCCATCAGCGCGTTGGCCGGCGGCCCCTGCGGATTGGCCTGCGGCGGCCCTTCGCGATACTCGCGCGCGGCCAGCAGGTAGGCATTGCGCCACGTCGCCGACTCGGCCTGGAAGCCCATCTGCTCCAGCGCGCTGGCCGCCAGCTCGCGCGCCTCGGCATGCGCCGGATGCGCGTAGACCGCGTGCTTGAGCACCTCGGCCACCCAGCGGAACTCGCCGCGCTCGTAGTCGGCGCGGGCCTTGGCCATCACGGCGTCGATGCCGCCCATGTATTCCAGGTGCTTGCGCGCGGCGGCCACCGGCGGCAGCGCATGCAGGTTGGCCGGATGCGCGTCGTACCAGCTCAGGTAGTGCTGCACGATCGCCTTGACGTTGTGCGACACGGTGCCGTAGTAGCCGCGCGTGTGCCAGCGCCTGGCCAGCGACTGCGGCAGTTGCAGCCCTTCGGCGATCTCGCCGGCCTTCAGGCCATGGCTCATCAGCCGCACGGTCTGGTCGTGCAGCACGCGGTACAGGTCGCGCTGCTCGGACAGGAAGCGCCGGGCGCGCTCCGCGCCCCAGGTCGGCCAGTGGTGCTGGGCCAGCACCACCACGGTACGCGGGCCGTAGCGGTGCAGCGCGCGGTGCAGGTACTTGGACCATGCCAGTGCGTCGCGCACCTTGGCGCCGCGCAATGGGCAAAGATTGTGCAGGTTGTGGGTGGCGTTTTCGGCCAGGTTGAGCGCGCCCTCGGACGGGATGAAGAGGTGCATCTCGGAGGGCGCCTCGGTCTCAGGCGTGAGCTGGAACTCGATCTCCAGCCCGTCGATCACGTGGATCTCGTGCTCGGCCTCGATCGACCGCGTTGGCGCGATCAGCGTCGAGCGGCCCATCGGCAGCGTCTTGCCTAGGCCGGCATCCACCTGCGCTGCCGGCCCTTTGGCCAACGTGTGGCCAAACTGGAACTGCGCGCGGCGCGCCATGGCCACGCCGCCGATCACGTTCTCGGCGATGGCGTGGTGCATGAAGCCGGAGGGCGCAATCACCTGGACCCGCCCGGCGCGCACGTCGGCCTCGTCAACCAGCCCCGCCACGCCGCCAAAGTGGTCGGCATGGCTGTGGCTGTAGATCACGGTGTGCAACGTGCGGTTGCCGCGATGCGCCCGGTACAGCGCGAGCGCGGCTGCGGCGGTCTCCGGGCAGGTCAGCGCGTCCAGCGCGATCACGCCGGTGTCGCCTTCGATAAAGGTGATATTGGCGATATCGAACCCGCGCACCTGGAAGATGCGCGGCGTGACCTGGAACAGGCCGTGGATGCGGTTAAGGCGCGCCTGCCGCCACAGGCTGGGGTTGACGGTATCCGGCGCCTCGGCGGCATCCAGGAAGCCATAGGCTTCCATGTTCCACACGCCGTGCCCGTTGGCGCGTGCCACCTTGGCATTGGGGATGGTGCCGACGAAGCCGCGCTGCGCGTCTTCCCAGTCCTGCTCGTCGTGCTCCGGCAGCTCGCGCGCCAGCAGGCGATGAAAATCAGCCGTGGCCGCGTGGGCACAGCTTGCGTTGTCCGGCATGGGGTCTCCTTGGTGGCGCGTTGACGATGCTCAGGTAAGCCAACCGCGCCGCCAATAGCGGCATCAACAGCGCCGGGATCGGTCAGCACAGCGTGAATCGGCACGCCATGCCATGGATGATCGAACGCAACCCGCTTGTGAGCGCAAAGGGCGGTTTCGCCGCGATGGGCATGGCGCGAATAACCTGAACAGGAATTGGGGTTTCATTCTTTGTCGCCCCCTGCGTTCACGTTATCGGTAAAAACCCTCGCCGGGCGGGGCTGCCTCAGGTGCGTGGCTGCCCGGCGGCTTGGTGGATAGCAGCGCGGATCCGCGGGTAGGTGCCGCAGCGGCAGACAATGTGCTCCATCGCCTTATCGATGTCGGCATCACTGGGCTTTGGGTTGCTTCTCAGGAGCGCGCTGGCGGTCATGAGCTGCGCGCTCTGGCAGTAGCCGCACTGCACCACGTCCAGATCGAGCCAGGCGGCCCTCAAGGCTTGCGCCTGCGGACCGCGCAAGCCCTCGATGGTCACGATCCGGATATTGGCCAGCGTGGAGACCGGGCTCATGCAGGCGACCTGCGGCGCGCCGTTCAACTGCACCGTACAGGCCCGGCAAACGCCGATGCCGCAACCATACTTGGTGCCGGTCAACCCCAGCTCGCACCGAAGCACCCACAGCAGAGGGGTGTCCGGATCGGACTGCACGGACACTGTCTTACCGTTGATGTTCAGGGGCAGCATGGCTTTCTCCCGGGACTCAGGCCAGTTTCAAAGGCAACGCGCGCAGGCGCTGTCCCGTCAGCGCAAACAGGGCATTGGCCACCGCCGGCGCAATGGGGGGCGTGCCCGGTTCACCTACACCCTGGGGATGGTCCTGGCTTGGCATGATGTGGGTTTCGATGGCCGGGCAGTTGTTCATGAAGATGACGGGGAAGTCACCAAACGTTTTCTGGTGCACCTGGCCGTCGACGATCGTGATCTCCTCGAACAGCGCGGCCGACAAGCCAAAGATGATCGCGCTCTCCATCTGCTGGCGAATCAGGTTCGGGTTCACCGGCAGCCCGCAATCGATCGCGCAGACCACCCGGTGCACGCGCACGGTCTTGTCCGGCGCCACGGATACTTCCGCCACCTGCGCGACGATGCTGCCGTATGCCTCGTGCAGCGCCACCCCGCGTGCGCGTGCGGCGCCGTCGGCTGTCTTCCCTAACGGCGTTCCCCAGCCGGCCTTGTCCGCGGCCATGTGCAACACGGCCAGATGACGCGGATGCCTGACCAGCAGGCTGGCACGAAAGGCAACGGGATCCTTGCCGGCGGCCGCCGCCAGTTCGTCGATAAAGCTCTCGGTAAAAAATGCCTGGTGCGAGTGGCCCACCGAGCGCCAGAAACCCACCGGCACCGGCAGGTCGACAATCACGTGCCCGACGCGCGCGTTCGGCCATTCGTAGGGCCGGTCGAACGCGCCTTCCGTCGTGGTCTTGTCGATGCCCAGGCCCGGCAGGCCAAGCAAGCGCGCCAGCATGGCCGGCACGATCGCCTGGCTGGCCGACGTGTTGTGCCAGGCCACCAGGTTGCCCGCGCCGTCGAGCCCGGCCTTGAAGCGCGAGAGGCAGGCAGGCCGGTAGAAGTCGTGCGTGGTGTCCTGGACGCGCGACCAGATCGTCTGCACCGGCCGCCCACCGCCCGCGCGCGCGATTGCCGCGGCCTGGGAGATAAAATCCACCTCCAGCCGCCGCCCGAACGCGCCACCGATCAGTTGCGGCTGCACATCGACCTTGTCGGCATCGATGCCGAGGACCTTCGACACCGCCCGGCGCGCCAGGCCAGGCAACTGCGTCGAGACCCAGACCCTGGCCGCGCCGTCGCGCACCTGCGCCGTGCAGTTGATGGGCTCCACCGCGCCATGCGCGAGGTAGGGCGCGCTGTACTCGGCGCTGACGGGCTTGGCGGCTGACTTCAATGCCGCTTCGACATCGCCGTGCCGGTAATAGGCGTGGCCGTCGGAGGCATCCAGCGCCTGCGCGAGACGCCGGCTCACCTCCGGGCTGGACAGCGAGGCGGCGGGGCCAGGGTTCCACACGATCTTGACCGCATCCAGCGCCTTCATGGCCCGGTACGCGTTGTCGGCGATCACCGCCACCCCGCCGGTGCCGCCGTTGTAGGCATCCACCGCGAGCACCTTGACGATGCCCGGCATCGCGGCGGCAACCGCGCCGTCGAAGCTCGCCACCGTGCCGCCCAGCGTCGGGCACATCGTCACGCTGGCGTACAGCAGGCCCTCGGGCAGCACGTCGATGCCAAAGCGCGCCGTGCCATCGATCTTGGATGCGGCCTCCAGGCGGCGTATGTCCTTGCCGATCAGCTTGAATTCGGATGGCGTCTTCAGCGCCACCTTTGCCGGCAGCGGGAGCTTCCCGGCCTGGGCCGCCAGTTCACCGAAGGTGGCTGTTTTCCCGGACGGATGCAGTACCTTGCCGTCCTGCGCGCGGCACTCGCCCGCTGGCACGTTCCACCGCGCGGCTGCCGCGCCGATCAACATCGCGCGGGCGGATGCGCCGGCCTCGCGCATCGGGTCCCACAAGTCATTGAGGCTCGACGAGCCGCCTGTCACCATCTCGCCGATCTCGCGCATGAGCTTGGCGGTCAGCCAGGCGGCCAGATGCCTGGCCACGCTGTCGTCGTCCGCGCGGAACGGGAGATCCTCGACGACGACTTCCAGGTTGTTGTAGATCTTGTCCACGGGCGCGTGCTCAACCTTCACGTGCGCCCAGCTGGCATCCAGCTCGTCGGCCAGCACCATGGCCAGGCCGGTGTGCACGCCCTGCCCCATCTCCGAGCGGCACATCATGATGGTGACGGTGTTGTCCGCTGCGATCTTGACCCAGCCATTGAGCCCCACCTGCGTGCCAACCGCCGGCAACGGCTGCGACGTGGCCAGCCGCTGCCGAGGCGGCAGCACCGACCAGCCGATCAGCAACGCACCGACTGCCCCGATGCCGCCGATGCCACCGACCAGGAACGCTCTGCGCTTCATCAGAACTCGAGGCAGAAATCGATCAGGCGATGCTTGTCCCAGTACACCTTGCCAAGATACACGCCAGGCGCGATGCAGCGAATCTCGTCGCGGATCCAATGCGCGACCAGCGATGTGGCGGAATAGTCCAGGACAATGCACTCCTTCTGGTCAAGCCAGCTCTCGCCCTTGTACACCTTCGCCAGGATCGCCTCGAGCCCGAAGATGGAGACGCGGTTCTTGAGAACGCCGCGCTTGGCGTCGAAGACCTTTCCCTGCCAGGCAAAGAGGTTGATCATCTTGGCGATGCTCTCGGTGAATACCGTGCCGGGCGAGATGATCGCGGTGCCTGCGGCCTCGCCATCCGGAATATCGCCGGCCGGGCTGTTGCGAAACAGATCGTCAAGCTGGTCCTGGCTCATTTCCAGCAGCGTGCGTACGTCGTATGCCATGTTTGCACCTCCAATGTCGCGCCTGCCTACACCGTTGCCGCCTTCGCCGCCGCCGTCGCCTTCGCCGCGGCGTTCGCTTCGTGCAAGAGCACGTCGGCAGCCTTCTCGGCGATCATGTAGACCGCGCTGGCCAGGAAGAAGCCGGGAATCCTCGGGAAGACGGACGCGTCGACAACCCGCAGCCCGCGCGTGCCATGCACGGAAAAATCGCTGCCCAGCACGCCGCCCGCCGCACGCGCGCCGATGGCGCAACTGCACGAGGCGTGATGCCCCCAGGCGTTGTCGCGCACATAGCCGCCCAGCTCATCGTCGCTGCGCAGGTGCGCGCCAGGAAGCTGCTCCTGCGCGATCACGCCGCGCTCTGCCAGCGGCGCTGCCAGCTTGCGCACAAAGCGGATGGCGTCGATCACCGCGCGCAGATCCTCGTCCGCCCCCGCCCCGCCTTCTTCGAAATAATGGAAATTGATCAAGGGCGGCTCGAGCGGATTCGCGGAGCGCAACCGCACCGTGCCCGCGCGGTTGCGCGTGTGTGCCTTGAGAATGGCCCAGGTAAGCGCATCGTCGCTCTGGGCGAATAGCTTGGAGTAACCCGGGAAGTAGCCGGTGAAATGCTCAACCAGCGCCATGCAGAACACATCCGGTGCGGGCGCGGATTTGCGCGAGCGCCGTGCGACCGCGATCGCCACGCCGTTGGAGGTGTAGACCCCATGCCGGCGGTCGCGCCAGCTGCAATAGGCCGGATCATCCTTCTGGAAGCGGGCGCCATCGAGGATGCGCCACGGCTGCGCCATCCGGCTTACCACGCCCACCTCATAGCGATCCTGGAGATTGCGCCCGACGCCCGGCAAATCCACCTTCACGGCAATGCCGTGCGCCCGAAGGTGCTCGGCAGGGCCGATGCCTGACAGCATCAGCAGTTGCGGCGTATTGAACGCCCCGCCCGCCAGGATCACCTCACGGCGCGCGTGCACTTCATGGCGTACGCCCGGCGCCGTGCTTGGCGAGACGTGGGCCTGGTAGAGGCGCTTGCCCTTCAGGTATTCGACACCGGTCGCCGTGCCGTGCGCGTCCAGCAGCACGCGCGTGGCCAGCGCGTCCATCTCGATATGCAAGCACGACGGCAGGCGGGTCGCCACATCCAGCACCCGTTCGCGCGCGCCGTGGCGCGCATGCCCGCGCGTGGAAAGCGGCGTATAGCAAACGCCTTTGAAACATCGCCTTGCCCAGATCCTGGCGTTCGGATCGCCCTGCCAGCGCAAGAAGCTCAGGACCGCATGCAGGCGCCGCGGCACGCTGCGCGCCGCCAGTTCCATGGAGCCCAGGATCAGGCGCGTGAGCGCATTGTCGGCCAGCGCTTCGAGCGGGAACGCGCGCTCGGTGCTGAGCCATCCGTCCCAGCCGTGCGCCGTGGGATCGAAGCCAAGGCGGCGCGCGAGCGCCCACAGCGGACGGTGCCGGCATTGCTCCAGCGTCTTGGCATACCGGCGCATGCGAGCGGCTTTCCACGAGTGGTCGCCGGTCAGCTCGGCAATGCCGTCCCAGTCCGAGTCGTGCGGGTAGAGGAAGATCATCGCGTTGTGCGCGGTGCAGCCGCCGAGCGTCGCCGCCCGGGGATAGAGCACGCCTTCGCTGCCGTACTTCGGGTCCCTGCGCTGCTGCGCATCGTCCGCGTAGTGGCGCACGAAAAAATTCCAGCTCATGGCCGGATTCTCAGAGGCGCAGGCATGAAACGCCGGCACCTCGTAATCCTCCGGCATGCAAGCCGTGCCAGGCTCGCGCGCATCGTTGCCGGCCTCGAGCAGGAATACGCGCATGCCGGCCTCCGCCAGCCGCGCGGCGAGCGTGCCGCCCCCCGCGCCGGAACCGACGATCACGTAATCCCATGCTTGTTCGCCTGGAGCAGACATATCCCCGCCGCGCCGCCTACGTCAAAACGTCTTGAGAAAGGCAATCAAGGCCCGTTTGTCGTCATCGCTCAATACCGGCTCCTGCCCGAACGATTGCTCATCGGCGCTCAGGCCGGCCTGGTTGTTGAACTCCGCCGTGCCGAAGTAATGGCCGCGGTTCACGACAAAATCCGGGCACTTGCTGAGTGCCAGCATCGGCTTGACCAGATCGGCGTAGGTCTTGCCCAGATCCGCGTCGGTCGCACCCTCCGGCACGGAGGCCAGGTCCGATCTCAGCTTGAGCGCAAGGCCCACCACCTTGGCCGCATGCTCGGCCTTGGCCCCGACGTCGGTGGTCTCCGATAGCGGCTGGATATTGGCCAGCAGGTTGACCGGCATCTGCCTGGGCGCCGGCCCGATCGTCACATCGCCGCTCGCCCCCACCAGCCACGGCGCATAGCGGTGCATGAAGCCCTGCAATGGCTGGAGCGCGTCCGGCACGAAGCCCTCCGGCACCGTAATCTGGCTGCGCTCGGTAGTGCGATCGATGGTGCCCGGCACCTTGGCGCCCAGGATGTCGTCATGCACGCGCTTCTCGGGCCAGAGCAGCTGCTCGATGGACGCATCGAAGACCTGGATACGGCTGGCGACCGACGGATCCTCGCTGAAGGGTCCAAGCGCGTTGTTAAGCAGGAACGGCGCCGTCGACCAAATGCTGATCAGCGAGGGCACGCGGGTATAGCCACGGCCGCCCGCCGGCATCCGGTATTGCCAGCGCTCGCCGGTGAAGGGGTCGTTGAGGGTAACGCTACCCACCGAGGGCAGCGTCTTGTACGACTCCGACGAGAAGTTGTCCCAGATATTTCCGCGCAGTGCATTGGTCGCGAGCGGGCTGCACACGTTGGTCCGCAGCAGCGTGGCGGGAATGCGCGCATCGGACGACAGATAGTTGCCCGCCAGGAAGTCCGGCGCCTTGACCACGTCGCGCATCTGCGTTTTGAATTCGTCCGTCTGCGTCCATTTCCAGTACCGCATGAAGCAGGCGAGATAGTTCGGGCCCGCGCAGTTCTGCAGGTTCAGGCTGGCCGGCGGCGGCGGCGCCTTGCTGGAATGACAACGCGCGCAAGTGTCGGCGAACACGACCTTGCCCCGGTCGAGCATCTGCGCGCCGGCCGGCGTGGAAGTATCCGCCAGGAAGCCAGCGCCGCCCGGGGCATCGCTCAAGTGGTCCGGCGGAGTCGCCTTCAGCAGGAACAGCGCCATATTGATCGTGCCGGCTTCCGTTGCCTTCCAGTAGCTCGAGTTCTTCTGCGCCACGGCGAGCTCGATGGGCGAGATCGCCTTGCCGCCGAGGATGGGATTGAAGTGCAGCAGCCATTCCTCGCTGAACAGGCCGATATTCAGGTACACCCGGTTCAATGCGCCCAGCACGCCGACCGAGTCGGCGCCGTCCTTGAGGACATGCGGCGTCCATACCGTGTCGGGCGGCGTGTAGAACTGCGTCAACGCGCCGGTCTTGACGAAGTCGTTGAGCTGCCGGTTGTTCAGCTCGCCCCCGGCCAGTTTTTCTTCGCCGATGCGCCTGGCCACGCCCATGCGCGACATCAGGTCGTAGAGTGCGTTCATGGTGCGGGGGTTGTTGATGTTGTCCGTGGACACCAGCGAAGTATCCATGGTGCCCGGGCGGAAGGTATGCACGAGCTGGAACATGAAGTTCTGCCGGCCTTCGGGCGTCGATGCGTTATGGATGAACAGCCGGTCCACCCACATGTACTGCGCACCCACCGTGGAACTCAGCTCGGGCCATTGCGGGTGCGCGGGATCCCCGGGGGGATGGATCGGGCTCGGGCCCACGTGGCAAAAACCGCAGGCCATGCCAACGCGGTAGGGCCGCACGAGATCTGCGCGATTGTAGTACTTGGGATCGGTGTAATAGCGCTGCGGATCCCATGCCTTCGCAGCCTTCTCGTCAAAGGCCGGGTTGGGGAACAGCCGCAAGCCGACGATGCCCGTGGGGTAGCCGTAGTAAGAGCCCACCGGCAGCTTCGCGCCATTGGCGAACGTGGTGCCGCGCGCGCCAATCTTGACGCCCGGATAGGCTTGCTCGTTCTCGAAGGGATCGGCCGGGCAATCCTTGACCCGTTGGTCCAGCCACAGCCCGAAGCGCTGCGGATCGGGCCCTGCGGGTTTTTCGAAGCAGGGCTCGTTGAGCAGGCCCAGATAGCGCCAGCGGGTGTCGCGGGAATAGCCCTGGCTCGGATGCGAGCTGATGGACTTGAGCAGGTCGAACGCGCCGAACGTGAAGTTCGTCATGTCGTCCCAGAACCGGTCGTTGCCGCCGCTCCACACCAGCCACATATTGCGGCCGGCGATTTCTTCCTGGGTCAGCGCAACGCCACGATCCATGTCGTGGAAATAGTCTTCCGATGCGTGCCGGAACGTTTCCGGGCCCCGGCCGGCCTGCTTCGCCTCGTCAAGGACGCGGCCCGGCTCCGGCTTGGTACACCCGCCCGCGGCGAGCGCGCCAATCAATGCGCCAATCAATGCGATACCAAGAACGATTGATCTGCTGCGTGGCGTCACTGCGGTCCCTCCCTTGCCCCCCCGGGAAGGACCACTTGCTGCACGATGGCCTCGCCCCCCAGGGTCTTCATAAACCTAGGAATCACCTGAGGATAAGTCAAGGAGTTTGCTGCAACGCGATGTGTCCGGCAGCGACGCCCGGCGCGCCAAACCTGGTGAAAACGATGGATCGAAAATTCAGGAAGTGACGAAAGACTGATCTGTTGGAAATGAATGGAAATGAATGCGAATGTAAATTCGCCGCGCCCGCGAAGCCCGTGCGACGAGCCGGCGCGTTGCACCCCGGCTCGCCCCGCCACGCCCTTACACCTTGCCGTAGCCCCCGCCTCCCGGCGTTTCCACCACGAAGACATCGCCCGCTTGCATCTCGCAACGCCCGACATGGCCCAGCGCTTGCTCGCTCCCGTCACCCCGCACCACGTAGTTGCGGCCCATCGCGCCGGGCTCGCCGCCGGCCATGCCGAACGGCGCATGCAAGCGGTTGTTGGACAGGATCGACGCCGTCATCGGCTCCAGGAAGCGCACCTTGCGGATGCCGCCGTTGCCGCCGTGCCACTGCCCCGCGCCACCCGAGCCGGGCCGGATCTCATAGCTCTCCAGCCGCACCGGGAAGCGCCATTCCAGCACCTCGGGGTCGGTCAGGCGCGAGTTGGTCATATTGGTCTGCACCACGTCGCAGCCGTTGAAACCCTGCCCCGCGCCGCTGCCGCCGGAGATGGTCTCGTAGTACTGGTAGCGCGCGTTGCCGAAAGTGAAATTGTTCATGGTGCCCTGGCTGGCCGCCACCACGCCCAGCGCGCCATACAGCGCGTTGGTGATGCACGATGACGTTTCCACATTGCCCGACACCACCGAGGCCGGATAGCGCGGATTGAGCATGGAGCCTTCGGGGATGATCACGTTGATCGGCTTGAGGCAGCCGGCATTGAGCGGAATGTCCTCGTTGACCAGCGTGCGGAACACGTAGAGCACGGCCGCCATGCAGACCGCGCGCGGCGCGTTGAAGTTGTTGGGCAGTTGCGCCGAAGTACCGGTGAAGTCCACCACGGCTTCGCGTCTGGCCTGATCCACGGTCACGCGTACCTGGATTTGCGCGCCATTATCCAGCGGGTAGCGGTAGGCGCCGTCCTTCAGCGCGGTGATGACCCGGCGCACGGCTTCCTCGGCGTTGTCCTGCACATGGCCCATATAGGCGCGCACCACCGGCAGGCCGAACTGCACCACCATCTTGCGCAGCTCTTCCACGCCCTTGGCGTTGGCCGCCACCTGGGCGCGCAGGTCGGCCATGTTCTGGTCGATATTGCGGGCCGGGTAGCGCGCGCCCGCCAGCAGTGCGCGCATGCCGGCATCGTCGAGCACACCGGCCTTCACCAGCGGAAAGTTGTCGATCATCACGCCCTCTTCCTCCACCACCGTGGAGTCCGGCGGCATCGAGCCCGGCGTGATGCCGCCGATATCCGCATGGTGGCCGCGCGAGCCAACGTAGAAGAGGATCTCCGCGCCAGCCTCGTCGAAGACCGGCGTGATCACCGTCACGTCCGGCAGGTGCGTGCCGCCGTTGTACGGGTCGTTGAGCACGTAGACATCGCCATCGGCCATGTGCCCGGCATTGCGCGTGATCACGGTCTTGATGCTCTCGCCCATCGAGCCCAGGTGCACCGGCATGTGCGGGGCATTGGCGATCAGGTTGCCGCCGGCATCGAAGATGGCGCAGGAGAAGTCGAGCCGTTCCTTGATGTTGACCGAGTACGCCGTGTTCTGCAGCCGCTGGCCCATCTGCTCGGCGATCGACATGAACAGGTTGTTGAACACTTCCAGCATCACCGGATCGGCGTCGGTGCCCATGGCGCGCCGCTGGGGACGCGGCACGGCGCGGGTCAGCACCAGGTGGTCGCGCGCGGTCAGCTCAGCCTGCCAGCCGGGCTCGACCACCGTGGTGGCGTTGCGCTCGGCAATGATGGCGGGGCCCGGCAGCACGTCGCCGGGGCGCAGCGTATCGCGTGGGAACAGGCCGGTGTCGTGCCAGGCGCCGCCGCTGAACACGCGCACCAGTTCCGCCGGCACGGGGACGCCGGTGCGCGGCTGCGCGTCGGGCAGTTTCTCCTCGGGCGGCTCGCTGCTGCCGATGGCTTCCACCGACAGGGCTTCCACGACCAGGGGCTTGCCTTGCATCAGGAAGGCATAGCGCTGGCGGTACGCGGCATCGAACGCCGCCTGCATGGCAGGCAAGGTGCCGAACGGCACCACCAGCGCCGAATCCGTGCCCTCATAGCGCAGGTGCGCACGGCGCACCACATCGATCTGCGCCTCCGCGACTTCCTGCTCCAGCAGTTCCTGCCGCGCTTCGCTTGCCAGCGCATCGAGCGTGGCTTGCAACGCGGGCAATGCGCTGTCGTCCAGGCGCGTCTCCACGGCGCGCTCGCGCATGGCGGTTCGGTCGGCCAGGCCCATGCCGTAGGCCGACAATACGCCCGCCAGCGGATGCACGAACACGGTCTGCATGCCGAGGGCGTCCGCCACCAGGCAGGCATGCTGCCCGCCGGCGCCGCCGAAGGTGGTCAGTGTGTAGCCGGTCACGTCGTGGCCGCGCTGCACGGAGATCTGTTTGATGGCATTGGCCATATTACCGACCGCGATCTCGATGAAGCCTTCGGCCACCTGCTCGGCGCTGCGTTGATCGCCAGTCGCTTCCGTTACCGCTTGCGCCAGCGCCGCGAACCTGGCCACCACCGTGTCGCGGTCCAGCGCGGCATCGGCGCGCGGGCCGAACACCGCGGGAAAATGCCGCGGCTGGATCTTGCCGAGCATGACATTGCAGTCGGTCACGGCCAGCGGGCCGCCGCGCCGGTAGCTCGCCGGCCCCGGGTTGGCGCCGGCCGAATCGGGGCCGACGCGGAAACGGCTACCGTCGAAATGCAGGATGGAGCCGCCGCCGGCGGCCACCGTGTGGATGCTCATCATGGGCGCGCGCATGCGCACGCCGGCCACGCTGGTCTCGAACACGCGCTCGAAATCGTTGGGATGATCGCCGTTGAAGTGCGAGACATCGGTCGACGTGCCACCCATGTCGAAGCCGATGATGCGCCCAAAGCCCGCGCTCTGCGACGAGCGCACCATGCCGACGATGCCACCGGCCGGGCCGGACAGGATGGCGTCCTTGCCCTGGAAGCGGTGCGCATCGGTCAGGCCGCCGCTGCTCTGCATAAACTGCAGGCGCACGCCCGGCATCTGCTGCTCCACTTGCCCGACATAGCGGCGCAGGATGGGCGACAGGTAGGCGTCCACCACCGTGGTATCGCCACGCGAGACCAGCTTCATCAGTGGCGACACCTGATGCGAGACGGAAATCTGCGTAAATCCGGTCTCGCGGGCGATCCGCGCGGCGGCCTGCTCGTGCGCCGCCTGGCGGTAGCCGTGCAGGAACACGATGGCGATGGCGCGGATGCCGCTGTCGAATACACGCAGCATATCGGCGCGCAGCGCGGCTTCGTCGAGCGGCGTCACCGTTTCGCCCTGCGCATCCAGGCGCTCGCCCACCTCCACGACTTCGCGGTAGAGCAGCTCCGGCAGCACGATGTTCAGGTCAAACAGGCGCGGCCTGTTCTGGTAGGCGATGCGCAGCGCATCGCGAAAGCCGCGCGTGATGAACAGCGCCACCGGCTCGCCCTTGCGCTCCAGCAAGGCATTGGTCGCAACGGTGGTGCCCATCTTCACCACTTCCACCTGCGCCGGCGTGACCGGCTCGCCCGGCGCCAGCCCCAGCAAGTGGCGGATGCCGGCCACGGCGGCATCGCTGTACTGCTCCGGGTTCTCGGATAACAGCTTGTGCGTGACCACCGTGCCGTCCGGCTGGAGCCCCACCACATCGGTGAAGGTGCCGCCGCGATCTATCCAGAATTGCCAGCGGCGACGGTCCGAAACAACGGCGGCGGAGGATGGCAGCGACTTCGGCATACGGGGGCTTCCTTCTAGGGCGTGATGGAGATGTCGGGAAAAAACGGGCGGCCATGCGGCGGCGCGGCCGGGGCGCAGGCCGGTCGCGCGCGATGTGCTTGCTGCTACAGGGACGTTGCCGAGCGTGCGGCCTGCTCGTACAGGCCGGTCAGCACACGCAGCAGCCGTGCCAGCTCGCCGATCTCCACGTTCTCGGCACTGCCGGCGGAGAAATTGCTGGTCAGGCATTGCTCGCGGATCTCGCGGTAGCGTGCGCAGGCCTGGGTGCCGGCGGGGGTGGTGATGTAGGTGGCTTCCTTGCCGATGCGCTCGCCCTCCACCAGTGCCAGGCCCTGCAGCTTCTTGAGCGCGTAGGTGACCAGGTGGGTGTCCTCGACGTTGAGCACGAAGCAGATATCGGCGAGCCGCTTGGGGCGCGCCCGGTGGTTGACGTGATGCAGCACCAGCACGTCCAGGAAGGTCAGGTCGCGCACGCCGGAGGCGCCCATGCAGCGTACCACCCAGCGGCTGTAGGCGTTGTAGGCCGTGTTCAGGCCGAACTCGAACTCCGACAGCTCCGGGCTGCGCTCCGACACCAGGTGCGAAGACGAAACGATATTGGGGCCCGACGGATGCGCCAGCGCGCTGGCCGCAGATCTGGCGGGCGCTTGGCCACCCTCGGCTTGATCGGCTACTGGCTCGGTTGCTGGCTCGGTTGCTGGCTGAGTTGCTGGCTTACGCGCCATGTCTTCACTCCTTTCAGGGGTCGGTGTACGCACGGAACGACAAGGATGACTAGGTGTATCCCCGATGTCCCGGCCACCATATTTGGCTTGACAGTTTATTAACAAATTATGAGGATAAACACAAAATAAATCCAAGCAAAACATCGGGGATGTCACCGTGGATTCTGCACGAAAAAAGGGCGGGGAACGCGGGTTGCGCACTATCGCGGGGACGCAGGCGTGCCCCGCCATGGGCTGGTTGCGCAGCGCGGACGCACTCGATAGACTCGATCGGACCCCTCCTGAGCGCGACTGATCGCGAGCCCCATGCCCACGGATATCCAAACATTACAGACAAAACTTCGCGATGGCGCGATCTCCCGCGCCGACGTGATCGCCCAGGCTGCGCAGCACGCGCAGCAGCCGGACGCGCACGCCGTGTTCCTGCACACCACCTTCGACACCGCCGTGCAGGTCGCCAAGGCCGCCGACGCGGCCTGCCGGGCGGGCAAGCCGCTGCATCCGCTGGCCGGCCTGCCGGTCTCGGTCAAGGACCTGTTCAACATCGCCGGCGAAACCTCGCGCGCAGGCTCGCCGGTGCGCAGCGACGCGCTGGCGGCCACGGCCGACGCCACGGTGGTGCGCCGGCTGCGCGAGAGCGGCGCGGCGCTGGTCGGGCGCACCAACATGACCGAGTTCGCCTTCTCGGGCGTGGGCATCAACCCGCATTTCGGCACGCCGGTGAACCCCGCGGACAAGCAGGTCGCGCGCATTCCCGGCGGCTCGTCGTCGGGCGCCGCGGTGTCCGTGGCGCTGGGCCTGGCCGCGGCGGGGCTGGGCAGCGACACCGGCGGCTCCATCCGCATCCCGGCTGCCCTGTGCGGGCTGACCGGCTTCAAGCCGACCGCCCGGCGCGTGCCGCTGGATGGCGCCTTCCCGCTCTCCTATACGCTGGACACCGCCTGCGCCATGGCGCGCACGGTGCAGGATTGCGTGCTGGTGGACAGCGTGATCGCCGACCAGGCGGTGCTCCCCGTCATCAAGGCCGCGGCGGGTATCCGACTGGCCATCCCGCGCCAGGTCCTGCTCGACGGACTCGATGACACGGTGGCGCGCGCGTTCGACCGCGCCCTCGGCCGGCTGTCCGCGGCCGGCGTGCAGATCGAGCACATCGACCTGCCGGAGCTGGCCGAGCTGGCCAGCATCAACGCCGGCGGCGGCTTCACCGCCGCCGAGGCGCATGCCATCCACCGCCACGTGCTGGCCACGCGGCGCGAGCAATACGATCCGCGCGTCGCCTCGCGCATCGACCGCGGCGCGGCCATGAGCGCGGCCGACTACGTGGACCTGATGCGCGCCCGCCTTGACTGGATCGCGCGGGTAGCGGCTCGCATCGAAGGCTTCGACGCCGTGGCCTGCCCCACCGTGCCGATGGTGGCGCCGCCGATCGCCCCCCTGGTGGCGGACGACGATTTGTTCTTCCGCACCAACGCCCTGCTGCTGCGCAATACGTCGGCGTTCAACTTCCTCGATGGCTGCTCCATCTCGCTGCCCTGCCACCAGCCGGACGAGCTGCCCGTGGGCCTGATGCTCTCGCACGGTGCGTTGCGCGACGCGCAACTGCTGGGCACGGCAATTGCATTGGAATCCATCATCAAGCCGGCGGCCTGAGGCGCCGCGGCAAGGACAGAGGTAACCCGCGCCACCCCTGAGCCAGGTGGCGCGGGCAAGACGACTTCAGAACAAAATCCAAGACAAACGTAGCCGCAACGACAAACCAGGAGAGATCGATGCAAGGGAAGGCCACACTGAAGTGCATGTTGCTGGGCGGGGTGCTTGCCACCGCCGCCGTGATGACGTCGGCCGCGCGGGCGGATACCAAATGGGACCTGCCAACCGGCTACCCGGTGAGCAACCTCCACACCGAAAACCTGCAGCAGATGGCCACCGACGTGGAGAAGGCCACCGGCGGCAAGCTCAAGATCGTGATCCATCCCAACGGCTCACTGCTCAAGGCCAACGAGATCAAGCGCGGCGTGCAGACCGGCCAGGTGCAGATGGGCGAGATCCTGATGTCGCTGCTGGCCAACGAGAACCCGGTGTTCGGCGTGGACGCGGTGCCCTTCCTGGCGACCAGCTACCAGGACTCCTACAAGCTGTGGCAGGCCTCGCGCGCGGTCACTGACAAGGTGCTGGACAAGCAAGGCATGAAGCTGCTGTACGCGGTGGCCTGGCCGCCGCAAGGCATCTACGCCAACAAGCCGATCAACACCGCGGCCGACATGAAAGGCCTCAAGTGGCGCGCGTATAACCCCGCCACCTCCAAGATCGCCGAACTGGTGGGCGCACAGCCGGTGACCATCCAGGCAGCCGACCTGGCGCAGGCGCTCGCCACCGGCACCGTCAATTCGTTCATGTCCTCGGGCGCCACGGGCGTGGACACCAAGGTCTGGGAGAGCGTGAAGTACTTCTACACCGTCGATGCCTGGCTGCCCAAGAACATGCTGGTGGTCAGCAAGAAGTCCTTCGCGGCGCTGGACAAGCCAACCCAGGATGCCCTGCTCAAGACGGTGGCCGAAGCCGAGAAGCGCGGCTGGCAGATCTCGGAGCAAAAGACGCGTGAATACCTGGCCGTGCTCGGCAAGAACGGCATGACGGTGCAGCCGCCCTCGCCCCAGTTGAAGCAAGACATGCAGAAGCTTGGCCAGGTGATGGTGGAAGATTGGGCCAAGGGCGCCGGCGACGACGGCAAGGCCATCCTGGACGCATACAAGAAGTAGGCGTTGCCGTCATTGCCATAGTTGGCGCTGTAGTTGGCGCCGTAGTCAGTGCCCTAGCGAGAATCAAGCGATCCGTATCCGGCCACGGCGGCGTTGCACGCCGGCGTGGCCCTGCTGCCGCAAGCCTCCCGCGCCCTCTTTTTCACCGCATCAACCCTCCCCACTCGCCATGGAAGCCACTTCCGTCAACAAGCGCTGGCTGGACCGGCTGCTTGACCTGTTCGCCGTGCTCGGCGCGCTGTGCATCCTCGGGGTCTGCCTCATCATGATCCTGATGTCGTTCTCGCGCGAGACCACGTTTATCTTCAAGGGCGGCGACGACATCGTTGCGTGGCTGTGCGCCGCCTCCGCCTTTCTCGTACTTGGCCAGACCTTCCAGCACGGCGGCATCGTGCGCGTGGAAATGCTGCTGGAGGCCGTCAAGCCGCGCGTGCGCTGGTGGCTGGAGCTGATCTCGCTGACCATCTGCGCGGTGTTCGCCGCCTACGCGACCTGGGCCTTGTTCAGCTTCGCCTGGGCGAGCTGGGAGATCGGCGATGTGTCGCAGGGCCAGATCGTGGTGCCGCTGTGGATTCCGCAGAGCTTTGCGGTGCTGGGCTGCGCCGGCTTCATGCTGGCGGTGCTGGACGAACTGTTGCGCGTGGCGCGCAAGCAAAAGCCGCGCTACCAGCTGGCGCAGGAAGCCAAGCTGGCCGCCGGCGACTTCGGGGAGACCGTCTGATGAGCACCGTCCTGATTTCCCTGATCCTGCTGGTGGTGATGATCGGCTTCCTGGTCATCGGCGCGTGGATTCCCGTGGCCATTGCCGTCACCTCCTGGGTGGGGCTGGTGGTGTTTGCCGATCGCGATGCGCTGGTCAACCTGGCCAATGCGTGGTGGTCGTCCAGCGCGTCGTATACGCTGGCCTCGCTGCCGCTCTTTGTGTGGATGGGCGAGATACTGTTTCGCACCAAGCTGTCCGAGCAGATGTTCAACGGGCTCTCGCCGTGGTTGAACTGGCTCCCCGGGCGCCTGATGCACGTCAACATCCTGGGCTGCGGCATCTTCGGCTCGGTGTCGGGCTCGTCTGCCGCCACCTGCGCCACCATCGCCAAGTCGGCGTTGCCCGAGCTGACCCGGCGCGGCTACGATGAGCGCGTGACGCTGGGCTCGCTGTCGTGCGCTGGCACGCTCGGCATCCTGATCCCCCCTTCGATCACCATGGTGGTCTATGCGGTCTCGGCCGATGTGTCGATCATCCGCGTGTTCCTGGCCGGTTTCCTGCCCGGCCTGCTGCTGATGCTGCTGTTCTCCGGCTACATCGTGGTGTGGGCGCTGTCGAACCCGGACAAGACGCCGAAGGCGGAAGTCTTCAACTGGCGCTCGCGGCTCGCCTCGATCCGCCAGTTGATGCCGTGCATCGTGCTGATCGCCTTTATCACGTGGATCATGATCACCGGCTACTCCACCGCCACGGAAGCGGCCGCCTACGGCGTGGTGGCGTCGCTGGCGCTGGCGTGGGTGGGCGGCTCGCTCACGCGCAAGGCGTTCTGGGAAAGCCTGATGTCGGCCACCCGGCTGACCGCCATGATCATGTTCGTGCTGGGCGCAACCTCGTTCCTGTCGGTGACCATGAGCTTTACGGGCATCCCGCGCGCGCTGGCGGAATGGGTGGCCTCGATGCACCTGTCGCCCTGGGCGCTGATCGCCGTGCTGACCGTGATCTACATCCTGCTGGGCACCGCGCTCGATGGCATTTCCATGATCGCGCTGACCACCGCCACGGTGCTGCCGATGGTGCAGGCCGCGGGCTTCGATCTGGTATGGTTCGGGATATTCATCGTGCTGCTGGTGGAGATCGCCGAGGTGACGCCACCCGTGGGGTTCAACCTGTTCGTGCTGCAGAGCATGACAGGCAAGGACAGTAACTACATAGCGCGGGTCTCGCTGCCGTTCTTCATGATGATGGTGGTGGCCATCGGCATCGTCACCGTGTGGCCGGAGATCGTCACCTGGCTGCCCGATGTGGTGATGCAAAAAGAGCTGAAGTAACTGAAGTAACCTACGGAGCGCCATGCATGTGATCGTCATCGGCGCCGGTGTCATCGGCGTGTGCTCCGCGTGGTACCTGCGCGAGGCTGGCTTCGACGTAACCGTGGTCGAGCGGCGCGCCGCGCCGGCGCAAGAGTCGAGCTTCGGCAACGCTGGCGTGATCGCACCGGGCTATGTCACACCCTGGGCGGCGCCCGGCATGCCGGGCAAGGTGCTGCGCAACCTCTTCGCCAGCACCTCGCCCGTGCTGTTCCGGCCCAGCGCCGATCCGGCCATGTGGCGCTGGATCGCGCGCTGGCTGGGCGAATGCACGCTGGAGCGCTACCGTCTCAACAAGCTGCGCATGCAGCGCCTGGCCTTCTACAGCCGCGAATGCCTGCATGCGCTGCGCGGCCAGCTCCAGATCGACTACGAGCAATCTCAAGGCTACCTGCAGCTGTTCCGTACCCAGCGCGACCGGGATCTCGCCGAGCCGGCGCTGGCCCTGCTGCGCGAGCACAAGGTGCCGCACCGGCTGGTCGACGCCGACGGCTGCCGGCGCATCGAGCCTGGCCTGACCACCGACACGCCGCTGGCCGGCGGGTTGCATCTTCCCGAGGACGAATCCGGCAATTGCCCGATGTTCGTGCGCCGGCTGCGCGTGCTGGCCGAGGCCGCGGGCGTGCGCTTTGTCATGGACTGCGACGCCAGCGCGCTGCGGCCGTTGCCGGGCGGCAAGCTCTCGCTTGACCTGCGCAGCACCGGTGCCGGCGATGCCCGCGGCGCGCGCGAAACGCTCACCGCCGATCGCGTGCTGGTCAGTGCAGGCATAGCCAGCGCCGCGCTGTTGCGCCCGCTGGGCCTGCGCATCCCGCTCTACCCCGTCAAAGGCTATTCCGCCACCGTGCAGGTCAGCGACGAGCTGCAGGCGCCGCTGGGCGCGCTGATGGACGAGTCGTACAAGGTCGCCATCACCCGCATGGGCAATCGCCTGCGCATTGCCGGCACCGCCGAGCTCGGCTCGCGCAAGCTCGACTTGCGCCCCGCGGCCATCAACACCTTGCTCAAGGTGGCGCGCGACTGGTTCCCGGTTGCAGGCCACTATGGCACGGCCACGCTGTGGGCCGGCGCCCGCCCGATGCTGCCCGATGGCCCGCCGCTGATCGGCGCCACGGCCGTGCCCGGGCTCTACCTCAACCTGGGCCACGGCTCCACCGGCTGGGCGATGGCATGCGGCTCCGGGCGCATTGCCGCCGACCTGATCGCAGGCAATCGCCCCGGCATCGACCTGGATGGCCTGACCCCCGACCGCTACGGCTTAGGCCCACGCTGACCATGCAAAGCTCTGCCCCGACTTCTCCCACGCTGGCCGCTGCGCTGCCCGACGATGCCTGGCTGCCCCTGGACGCGGCAAGCGCCAGCGTGATCCCGCTGTACGACGTGGCGACCATCCGCCACATTGAAGCGGCCGCCATGGCCAGCCTGCCCGCCTTCGCGCTGATGTCCCGGGCCGGCGCTGCCGCGGCGGCCTGGCTGGCGCACCATGCGCCAGCGGGCCCGCTGCTGCTGCTGGCCGGCCCGGGCAACAACGGCGGCGACGCGCTGGTGGCCGCCACCCGCCTGCACCAGGCCGGGCGGCAGGTGCAGGTGTGGCTGACGGCCGAGCCCGATCGCCTGCCCGCCGACGCCGGGCGTGCCTGGCTGGAGGCGCGCGCGGCCGGCGTGATACTGCACGCCATGCCGGAGTCCGCCTGCCATGGCACCCTGCCGCCGTTTCCCCCGGACACCTGCGCGCTGGTCGACGGCTTGTTCGGCATTGGCCTGAACCGCGCCGCCGATGGCTTCACGGCGCAGTGGATCGCGCACCTTGCCGAATCCCGGCTGCCAGTGTTCTCGCTCGACATCCCGAGCGGGCTGTTCGCCGATACCGGCGCCGGCACGCCGGCGGTACGCGCGCGCCGCACCCTCACCTTCATCGGTGCCAAGCCGGGCCTGCTCACGCTCGACGGGCGCGATTGCGCGGGCGAGGTCGATATCGCCCCGCTCGGCCTGCGCTACCCGCCGGCCCAGTCTGCCTGCGCCACGGTCAACGTGCCGGCGTCGTTTGCATCGGCGCTGCCCACGCGGCGCCATGCCACCAACAAGGGCACGTTCGGCTCGCTCGCCGTGATCGGCGGCGGCATCGGCATGACCGGCGCACCGCTGCTTGGCGCGCGTGCCGCGCAGCACCTTGGCGCCGGGCGCGTGCACATCGCTTTCCTGGCGCAGCCCGCGCCGCTGATCGACCTTGTGCACCCGGAGCTGATGCTGCACCCGATCGCGGAGATCGAGCTGACCTACATGTCCGCGCTGGTGATCGGCCCGGGCATGGGCACGGGCACGGCGGCGCGCAAGCAGCTGGCGCAGTTGCTGCAAGCCAGCGTGGCCGCCACCGAGCCGCCCGCGCTGGTGCTGGATGCCGATGCGCTGAACCTGCTGGCCGCGGACCCCGCGCTTGCCGCCATGCTTGGCGGCGGCCCGCCGGTGCGCGTGATGACGCCGCACCCGCTCGAAGCCGCGCGCCTGTCCGGCATCAGCGTGGCCGAGATCCAGCGCGACCGCCTGGCGGCGGCGCGCTCGCTGGCGGCCCAATGGCAGGCCGTGGTCGTGCTCAAGGGCTCGGGCACGGTGATCGCGTCGCCACCGGATGCGCTTGGCAGCATGTCGCTATCGATCAACCCGACCGGCAATGCCGGCCTGGCCACCGCCGGCACCGGCGACGTGCTCGCCGGCATGATTGGCGCCCTGCTGGCCCAAGGCATGCCAGCGCTGCAGGCCGCGCAGGCCGCGGTCTGGCTGCACGGGCGCGCCGCCGACCACCTGGTGGCGCAGGGCACCGGCCCCGCCGGCCTGACCGCGAGCGAGCTCTACCTGCCGGTGCGCGACCTGTTCAATGCCCTGCTGCGGGCGCAGCAGGCATGAGCAAGGCGACGGATGGCGGCGCCCGCCTGCAGGCCGCCAGCGGCTCGCCGGCCCGGCGCCAGCTGCTGACCGGCGTGGCCCTGCTGGTGCTCGGCCAATGGATCCTCAGCCTGCTGGATGCCAGCAGCAAGACGCTGACCCAGCAGGGCCTGCCGGTGGTGGGCGTGGCGTGGGTACGCTACGTGGGCCATGTGGCCGCCATCTTCCTGCTGCTCGGGCCGGTGCGTTTCCGCCAGCAATGGCGCCCCGTGAAACCGGGCCTGCAGTGGCTGCGCGGGGGCATGATGCTGGTCTCCACGCTGGTGTTCTTCAGCGTGCTCAAGCTGATGCCGCTGGCCGAGGCCACGGCGCTGAATTTCTGCGCGCCGCTGTTCGTGGTGGCGTTGTCGCCCTGGCTGCTCGGCGAGCGCCCGAGCGCGCATGCGCGCGTCAGCCGCTGGAGCGGCGTGGCGATCGGCTTCATTGGCATGCTGATCGTGGTGCGCCCCGGCGGCGAGCTGAGCGGGGCCGGCATTACGCTGGGCTTGTTGTCGGCACTGGTGTTCGCGCTGATGCAGATGCTGACGCGGCGCATTGCCGCGCATGACGCGCCCATGACCACCTTGATCCAGAGCGGCGTGACCGGCGCCGCCCTGACCACCCTGCTGGTGCCCTTCTTCTGGTTCGAAGCGGCGCCCACGCCGCTGCAAGCCGTGCTCCTGCTGAGCACTGGCATCACCGGCTCGATTGGCCACTATTTTGTGATTCGCGCGTTCCAGTACGCGGATGCGTCATTCCTCAGTCCCTTCCTCTACCTGCAGATCCTGTCGGCGACGACCATCGGCTACCTGGCGTTCGGCCAGTTCCCGGACTGGATCACCGCGCTCGGCGTGGCGGTGATCTGCGTGGGCGGGGTGTGCGTGGCGGGGGGCGAGTCAGCGCTGCGGGCGGTTGCGCGCCGGCTCGGGCGCCCCGGCTGACGGGAGAACGGCGCCAGCGCGCGAAGGAATGCGCCCGGCGATCGATCCCCTCGGAAGCACTAATGCCGTCTTTTGCCGCCAAAACGCCGAGTCGTGCCAGATGGGCGCGTTATACTTGAGAGGCTCCTGACCGTTGCGCAAGGCCAGCCGGGCTGGCTGCCGGGGAGCAATGATATCTAGCCGAAAAACCAAGCTTGAAACGGTACTTCCGCGCTGTCCTTCAAAGATTTCCGCACGCATGCCCACAGACCTCCACGCCTGGCACTCACTTCTGCAACACCACGACGCCATTCGCGAAACGCCGATGCGCGAGTGGTTTGCCGCCGGCTCCGCGGAACAACGCGTCGAGCAGTTCTCGCTGGAAGCCGCAGGCCTGTATCTCGATTACTCCAAGAACCGCATCACGCCGCAGACCATGGCATTGCTGATGCAACTGGCGGATGAAGCCGGCGTGCCGAAACGCCGCGATGCCATGTTTGCCGGCGACCACATCAACGCCACCGAGGACCGCGCGGTCCTGCACATCGCGCTGCGCGCCGGCGCCGGCGCAGCGTTCAAGGTTGACGGCAAGCCCGTCATGCCCGCCATCCACGCCGTACTGGACCGCATGCGCGTGTTCTCGCAGCGCGTGCGCAGCGGCGACTGGACCGGCTTCACCGGCAAGCGCATCACCGACGTCATCAACATCGGCATCGGCGGCTCGGACCTGGGTCCGCGCATGGTGTGCCGCGCGCTCTCGCACCTGGCCGGCAACGGCCCGCGCATGCATTTCGTCTCCAACGTGGACGGCACCGAACTGGCCGAATGCCTGGACCGTCTCGACCCCGAGCAAACCCTGGTGATCGTCTGCTCCAAGACCTTCACCACGCTCGAGACCATGGCCAACGCCTGCAGCGCGCGCCAGTGGTTCCTCGACCAAGGCGTGGCCCAGGAGCAGCTGGCCAGCCATTTTGCCGCGGTGTCGACCAATGTGGAGGCAGTGCGCGCCTTCGGCATCGACCCGGCGCACATGTTCGAATTCTGGGACTGGATCGGCGGGCGTTTCTCGCTGTGGTCCTCGGTCGGCCTGTCGATTGCGCTGGCGGTGGGCTTCGATGCATTCGAAGACCTGCTGATCGGTGGCCGCGCCATGGATGCGCATTTCAGCAGCGCGCCGCTGGCGCAGAACATGCCCGTGGTGCTGGGCATGCTCGGCATCTGGTACCGCAACTTCTTCGGCATGCCGACCAGCTGCATGGCACCGTACTCCACCTCGCTCGAATTGTTCCCTGCCTTCCTGCAGCAGCTGGAGATGGAGAGCAACGGCAAATCGGTGCAGCTTGACGGCCGCCACGTGCGCGCCCATACCGCGCCGGTGGTCTGGGGCTCCGCTGGCACCAACGGCCAGCACGCCTATTTCCAGTTGATCCACCAGGGCTCGCAGATCGTGCCGGTGGATTTCGTGGCGCCGCTGCGGCCGCCGCGCCTGCTGCCCGGCCATCACGCCAAGCTGCTGGCCAACTGCTTTGCCCAGGCCGAGGCGCTGATGCTCGGGCGCACGGCCGAGGAACTGCGCGCCACGGGCCTCACCGACGAGATCCGTATCGCCCACATGGTGTTCGAGGGCAACCGGCCGAGCAACACGCTGCTGATGGAAGACATCACGCCGCATACCCTCGGCGCGCTGATCGCGCTCTACGAACACCGCACCTTCGTGCAAGGCGTGGTCTGGAACATCAACTCGTTCGACCAGTGGGGCGTGGAACTCGGCAAGATCCTGGCCAAGCCGATCGAGGGCGAGCTTAACCATGCGGAAAGTGCCGCCGCCGGGCAGCACGACGCATCGACCGGCAGCCTGATTGCGCGCGCGCGCGCGGCGCTCGGCAACGCCTGACGCAGCGTTTTATCAAACCGGCGCGGTCATCCACTCGTCGCTGGCAACCCGGCCGGCTTCGATGGTCAGGATGCGCCCGCAGCGGGCCGCCACGGAGCGATCGTGCGTGACCAGCACCAGGGTGGAACCGGCATCGCGGTTCAGCTCGAACATCAGCGCAATGACGGCCTCCCCGGTGGCCGTATCCAGGCTCCCGGTAGGCTCGTCGGCAAAGAGAATGTCGGGACGGGCCACAAACGCCCGCGCCAGCGCCACGCGCTGCTGCTCGCCGCCGGAGAGCGTGCGCGGATAGTGGGAAAGGCGCCCGCTCAGCCCCACGCGGGCCAGCATGTCGGCGGCGCGCTCGCTCACGCCAGCGGTCTCTCCGCGCAACTCCAGCGGCAGCATGACGTTTTCCAGGGCGCTCAGGTGCCCGACCAGCTGGAACGACTGGAACACAAAGCCCACATGGCGTCCGCGCTGCGCTGCCCGCTGGTCTTCGTCAAGCTGGAACAGGTCCTGCCCGTTGAGCTTGACGGTGCCTGTCGTGGGCAGGTCCAGGCCCGCCAGCAAGCCCAGCAGGGTGGATTTGCCCGAGCCGGATGCGCCCACAATGGCCAGCGTTTCGCCGGGCGTGACGGAAAACGACACGTCGTGCAAAATCGTCAGCGAACCTGTCGTGTCGGCTACGGTCTTTCCTAATGACTCGACTGCAAGAATGGATGAAGACATGAGCAAGAAGTTCTGGTGCGGTTGGCGAAAGCTGGCGCTGGCGGTGTGCGTGACCACGCTGCTGCCCGCGATGGTGCCGGCCACGGCGTCGATGGCGCGTGCGGCAACGCCCGCCATCCTGGTGCTGGGCGACAGCCTGTCCGCTGAGTATGGCCTGGCCCGCGATACAGGCTGGGTCAAGCTGATGGAGGCGCGTCTGCGGGCGGAACGTTTCGATTATAACGTCGTGAATGCCAGCATCAGCGGCGAGACCACGGTAGGCGGCAAGACGCGCTTGCCCGACCTGCTGGCAAGGCACCATCCGGCCGTGGTCATCGTGGAGCTTGGCGCCAACGATGCCTTGCGCGGCCTGCCGTTGCAGACCACCGAGGCCAACCTGCGCAGCATCGTCACCAGCGCACAGCAGGCCAAGGCCAGCGTGCTGCTGGTGGGCATGCGCATCCCGCCCAACTACGGGCCGGACTACACCGAACGGTTCTTCTCGCTTTACCCCAAGCTGGCCAGCGAGTACAAGGTCCGGCTCGTGCCCTTCCTGCTGGAGCAAGTCATCGCCAAGCCAGAGTGGTTCCAGGCAGACCGCCTCCATCCCACGGCGCAGGCGCAGGGCACGCTGCTCGATACCGTCTGGCCGCAGCTCAAGCCCTTGCTGAAGGCGCCGGCGGCCGAGACAGCTACCCGCTAGTTGTCCGCGGCTTTGCCATAAAGAGAAAGGCGCCCGAAGGCGCCTTTCTCTTTATGGCTGCGAGCGGCAGTATTACTGCGCGCCAGCCCCGCTGGCCGAACCCGCTTCCGTGGTGGTAGCGGGCTTGAGCAACTTCACCTTGGCCCGGTCCTTCAGGCCTTCGTAGAAGGCTTCCAGCTGGCTCTGGCCCAGCATCTGGCCCAGTTGCTGCGCCTCACCCTGGCGCTGCGCGGCATCCGCCTGCGCCGGCTGGCTGACCTTGCCGATGCGATAGATCGCGTAGCCATCGGCGCCCAGGTCCACGCCGACATACGCGGGCAGCTTGGCGGTATCGGCACGCATCACGGCTTCCACCGCCTTCGGTGCCAGGCCGTCGGCCTTGGCACGCGAGACCGTTACCGATGCGCCGAAGCCGTCGGCGCCGCCGCTCTTCTTCAGTGCTTCGAGACGTTCCGCGCCCGCCTTGGCCGCAAGCTCGGCTGCCTGCTGCGCGATATAGCCTTCACGCACCTTGGCCTGCACGTCTTCGAACTTGCGCACCGTGGCCGGGCGGTAGTCGACGATGCGCGCCGCCACCAGCGTGGTGGGGCCAACCTGCACGGCCTCGGTGTTGCGCTTGTTCTTGACGGACTCATCGCTGAACAGCGCCTTGAGCAGCTTCTCGTTATTGAGCGGGTTTTGCGCGCCCAGGGCCGGGTTCGGCTGGCGGGTCACGTTGTCGGCGCTCTGGATCGTCAGCTTGAACTTGTCGGCGGCCGGCTTGAGGCTGTCGGACTGCTCATAGACCGTATTGCCAAACGTGTCAGCCAGTTCGGTGTACTTCTTGGCGGCGAGTTGCTTGCGCAGCTCCACTTCCAGCTCGGTACGGACCTGGTCAAGCGGCTTGGTCTCGGCCGGCTTGATGCCGGTGAGCTTGATGATGTGATAGCCATAGTCGGTCTCGACCACGTCGCTGATCTGGCCATCCTTGAGCGCGTACATCGCGTCTTCGAACGGCTTGACCAGCGCGCCACGGCCCATGAAGCCGAGGTCGCCGCCCTTCTCCGCCGAGCCCGGGTCCTGCGACTGCTTGCGGGCCACGTCGGCAAACGTCTCGGGATGCTTGCGCAGGTCCTCGAGCAGCTTGGTGGCTTTTTCCTTGGCAGCCTGGCGCTCTGCGGCCGGGGCTTCCTTGGGCGAGCCGATCAGGATGTGGCTGGCGCGGCGCTGCTCGTCGGTGCGAAAGCGCGCGATGTTGCTGTCGTAGTAGGACTTGAGCTCTTCGGGCGTGACCGGCGTCGACGCGGCCAGCGCGTCGGCCGACAGCACCAGGTATTCGACCTTGGCTTGCTCGGGCACCGAGAACGCTGCCTTGTGGCTTTCGTAGTAGGCCTTCAGCGC
This sequence comes from Cupriavidus sp. GW822-FHT02D05, assembly GCF_058802485.1. NCBI lineage: Bacteria > Pseudomonadati > Pseudomonadota > Betaproteobacteria > Burkholderiales > Burkholderiaceae > Cupriavidus > Cupriavidus sp. GW822-FHT02D05. The sequence continues at coordinate 51,852 of NZ_JBXAOE010000002.1, forward strand.
GGCGTCATCCGGATTGACCTTGGCGGTGAAATCGGCCGCCTTGATTTGCAGCGCCTGCACGTCGCGCTGCTGGTCGCGAATGGCGATCAGGCGGTCCAGCAAGGACTTCGGCACGAAGGCGGTAGCGCCAACCGAGCTACTGAGCTGCTGGGTGGCCAGGTCAAAACGCATGCGGGCGTCGAACTGCTCCGGCGTCATGCCCTGCTGGGCCAGCAGGCCGACATAGGCCTTGTCGTCGATCGTGCCGTCTTTCTTCTTCGGCAACTGAGCGATGGCGGGAATGCTGCTGATCGTCTCGAGCAGGCGTTCGTTGGAAACGGTCAGGTGCTTCTTGGCCACCTCATCCGCTACCACGCGCTGCAGGATCAGCTGGTCGAGCACCTGCTGGCGTGCCTGCGCGCCTTCGAACTGGCGCGGGTCGTAGTTCGTGCCAAGCATCTGGCGCATGCGCTCGCTCTGGTCACGTACCACGTTATCCACTTCTTGCGCGGTGATAGCGCGGCCGTCGACCTTGGCGAGGTCGTGCGAGCTGTCCATGAAACGCGAGTAGCTCTCCACGCCGAAGAACACAAACGACGGGAAGACAAGCACCAGCAGCAGCAAAAGCATCAAGCGCCGGTTGTTGCGTACGAAATCAAGCATGCTGACTCAGGAAAAGGGTTGTACGAACGGCAAACTCCGGGATTCTATCAGGAGCGGCAGGCTTCACGCGATTTGCAGCCCTGTGGCTGCAATTGGCGAGCCGTATCTGCCCATGCCGTGGCGTGTGCTCCGGGACACTGCAAGCCGGAGCCGGCTTGATCAAGAACGGAGCGCGGAATGTGTGAAGCGATGTGATGCGCAAAAAGCAAAACGGGCCACTAAGGGCCCGTTTTGCTGACTGCTTGTTTGGCGGAGTGGACGGGACTCGAACCCGCGACCCCCGGCGTGACAGGCCGGTATTCTAACCAACTGAACTACCACTCCTGAATCGGTGTTGCAGTATGCCTCTGTGTGTCGGGCTTGTCTTGCGGCAGGAGCGATGGTGGGTGCTGAGGGGCTCGAACCCCCGACCTACGCCTTGTAAGGGCGCCGCTCTACCAACTGAGCTAAGCACCCGCTCTTACCGCAGCCGCACTGCATGCTGCAAGCATCGCCGCGCACATATCAGAGTAATTACTGCTGTTTGCGTTGCGAGGGCGCAAGTGTAATACAGCCTTTAGCGTTTTGCCAAGTATTCTTCGCGGGCATTTTTACAGGCCGGAAAATGCACCTGCACGTTGTGCAAGGTGGCACGGATCGAAGGCGGAACAGGAGCCAGAATAGAAAAACGCCGCGGGGACACCCGCGGCGTTTTTCATGCGCTGCCAGCAAGCTACGGCAGCATCAGCGAGACATCATCAGTGATGAATCATCTCGACCTTGGCAGCGCCCTTGTCCGCCACATCGGCAGGCTTGGCCACTTCTTCAGGCAGAGGCTCGGGCTTGCGCTCGAGCGCGAGTTCCAGGACCTTGTCGATCCAGCGCACCGGGACGATCTCGATGGCGTTCTTGACGTTGTCCGGAATCTCCGCGAGATCCTTCACGTTCTCTTCGGGGATCAGCACCAGCTTGATACCGCCGCGATGCGCCGCGAGCAGTTTCTCCTTGAGGCCACCGATCGGCAGGACTTCGCCGCGCAGCGTGATCTCACCGGTCATGGCCACGTCAGCACGCACCGGAATGCCCGTGAGCACCGACACCAGCGCCGTGGTCATCGCACCGCCTGCCGAAGGGCCATCCTTGGGGGTGGCGCCTTCAGGCACGTGGATGTGGATGTCGCGCTTCTCGAACATCTCGTCCGTAATGCCCAGACGACGTGCCCGCGAGCGCACCACCGAACGTGCCGCCTCGACCGACTCCTTCATCACGTCGCCCAGCGAACCGGTGCGGGTGATGTTGCCCTTGCCCGGCATGATCGCGGCTTCGATGGTCAGCAGATCGCCGCCCACTTCCGTCCACGCCAGACCGGTCACCTGGCCTACCTGGTTTTCCTTGCCGGCCAGGCCGAAGTCGTACTTGCGCACGCCAAGGAACTTGTCCAGGTTCTCGGACGCGACCTTGACCGTGCCCGTTTCCTTCTTGAGCAGCAGCAACTTCACCACCTTGCGGGCGATCTTCGACACTTCACGCTCGAGCGAACGCACACCCGCTTCCCGCGTGTAGTAGCGAATGATGTCGCGCAGGGCGTCTTCGTTCACTTCCATCTCGCCGGGCTTCAGACCATTGTTCTTGATCTGCTTGGGCAGCAGGTAGCGCTGGGCGATGTTGACCTTTTCTTCCTCGGTGTAACCCGACAGGCGGATCACTTCCATCCGGTCCAGCAACGGAGGCGGAATGTTGAGCGAATTGGAGGTCGCCACGAACATCACATCGGACAGGTCGAAATCGACCTCGATGTAATGGTCCTGGAACGTGTGGTTCTGTTCCGGGTCCAGCACTTCGAGCAATGCAGACGACGGGTCGCCGCGGAAATCCATGCCCATCTTGTCGATTTCATCGAGCAGGAAGAGCGGATTGCGCACGCCGACCTTGGCCAGGCTTTGCAGGATCTTGCCGGGCATCGAACCGATGTACGTGCGACGGTGGCCACGGATCTCGGCCTCGTCACGCACGCCGCCCAGCGCCATGCGCACGAACTTGCGGTTCGTGGCACGCGCAACAGACTGCCCGAGCGAGGTCTTGCCCACGCCAGGGGGCCCAACCAGGCACAGGATCGGTGCCTTTACCTTGTCCACGCGCTGTTGCACTGCAAGATACTCAAGGATGCGTTCCTTGACCTTCTCGAGACCGTAGTGGTCTTCATCCAGCACGCGCTCTGCATTGGCGAGGTCGTTGTTGACCTTGCTCTTCTTGCGCCACGGCAGGTTGACCAGCGTGTCGATGTAGTTGCGCACGACCGTGGCTTCCGCCGACATCGGCGACATCAGCTTGAGCTTCTTGAATTCGGCGTCGGCCTTTTTCTTGGCTTCCTTCGGCATGCGCGCAGCCTTGATGCGCTTGTCGAGTTCTTCCAGGTCAGCGCCTTCTTCGCCCTCGCCCAGTTCCTTCTGGATGGCCTTGACCTGCTCGTTGAGGTAGTACTCGCGCTGGCTCTTCTCCATCTGGCGCTTGACGCGGCCACGGATGCGCTTTTCCACCTGCAGGATGTCGATCTCGCCTTCGAGCTGCGACAGCAGGCTCTCCAGGCGCTCGGTGACATTCACCATCTCCAGGATCTTCTGCTTCTGCTCGAGCTTGATCGGCAGATGCGCGGCGATGGTGTCGGCCAGGCGACCCGGCTCGTCGATACCCGACAGCGACGTCAGGATCTCGGGCGGGATCTTCTTGTTCAGCTTTACGTACTGGTCGAACTGCGACACGATGGCGCGGCGCAGCGCCTCCGTCTCGGCGGTCTCGACCGGACCCGGCGGCACGGGCACGGCTTCGCACATGAAGTGCGATTCGTCTTCGCTCACTTCGCGGATATTCGCGCGCTGCGTGCCTTCCACCAGCACCTTGACGGTGCCGTCGGGCAGCTTGAGCATTTGCAGGATGTTGGCGATGCAGCCCACCTCATAGAGGTCGTCAGCGGTCGGCTCATCCTTGGCCGCCGTTTTCTGGGCCACAAGCATGATGCTTTTGCCCGCCTCCATCGCAGTTTCCAGCGCCTTGATGGACTTCGGACGTCCCACGAACAGTGGGATCACCATGTGCGGAAACACCACCACGTCGCGCAGCGGCAACAGTGGCAAGCGGATCGGCTCAGCCGGGAGGAGTTGTGTTCCGGACATCATTTTCCCCAGTCAGTCATTTAGGCGTAAATTGGGTCTCATGAATCGATTGCAAGACATCCTTTGCACGCGATTCGATGCTAGTTGCAAAATGCTGCTCCCCGCACTTGCAAGACCCGTCCAAACAGCATACCCCCGTTTCCTCCCCTTCGTTTTACGAAAATGAAGAAAAAAAGCCGCTCGCTTTTCGCGAACGGCCTCTCAGGACTCGCTGCCGGCCTGGCATCGTCATAAGCGCCGGCGTTCGCGTCAGTTCGAACCAGCCACCTTAGGCTGTTCCTCGTACATCAGCAACGGCGGAGCGTCCCCGGTGATGGTGTTCTCATCGATCACCACCTTTTGCACGCCCTTGTAGTTAGGCAGGTCGTACATCACATCCATCAGCGATTGTTCGAGAATCGAACGCAGGCCACGTGCACCGGTCTTGCGGCGGATTGCCTTGCGCGCAATCGCGGAGAGCGCGGCCGGGCGGATTTCCAGCTCAACGCCTTCCATCGCCAGCAGCTTCTGGTACTGCTTGATCAGCGCGTTCTTCGGCTCGACCAGGATCTGCATCAGCGCGGCTTCGTCCAGCTTGGCCAGCGTAGCCACCACCGGGAGGCGGCCGATCAGTTCCGGGATCAACCCGAACTTGATCAGGTCTTCCGGCTCGACCTGCGGCAGCACTTCGCTGGCCTCGCGCTCTTCCTTGCTTTGCACCTGCGCGGCAAAACCGATACCGGTCTTGTCCGAACGCTGCATGATGACCTTTTCGAGGCCGTCGAACGCACCGCCGCAGATGAACAGGATGTTGGTGGTATCCACCTGCAGGAAGTCCTGGTTCGGGTGCTTGCGGCCGCCTTGCGGGGGCACCGAAGCCATGGTGCCTTCGACCAGCTTCAGCAGGGCCTGCTGCACGCCTTCACCGGAGACATCGCGGGTGATGGACGGGTTGTCGGATTTGCGCGAGATCTTGTCGATCTCATCAATGTAGACAATGCCGCGCTGTGCCTTTTCCACCTCGTAGTTGCAGTTCTGCAGCAACTTCTGGATGATGTTTTCCACGTCCTCGCCGACATAGCCGGCTTCGGTCAACGTGGTGGCATCAGCGATCACGAACGGCACATTGAGCAGGCGCGCCAGCGTTTGCGCCAGCAGCGTCTTGCCCGAACCGGTGGGACCGATCAGCAGGATGTTGCTCTTGGACAACTCGACGTCGTCCTTCTTGCCGAGGTGCTTCAGGCGCTTGTAGTGGTTGTACACCGCTACGGCCAGGATCTTCTTGGCCTGCTCCTGCCCGATCACGTATTGATCCAGGCTTTCGCGGATCTCGTGCGGGGTGGGGAGATCGGATTTGGCCGTGGCCCCCGCGTCCTTGTCGGATGCAGCAGCCTCGTCGCGGATGATCTCGTTGCACAGGTCGATGCATTCGTCGCAAATGAACACCGACGGGCCCGCGATGAGCTTCTTTACCTCGTGCTGGCTCTTGCCGCAGAACGAGCAGTAAAGGAGCTTCTCGCTGGATGAACCTTTTTTATCCGCCATAGGAATCAGTCACATTAGCAGTGTGCGTGCCGCAGTGCCGGAGCGCTGCGGGGATACGCTTCAAACGCATCATACGCCAAAAAAAATGGCGCGGCGGGTAGACCCCCAAGCTGTGGGGCAAAAGCAAAAAACGAGGCACAAGGCCTCGTTTCTGTATAGCCTTCTTCGTTGCGGCCGGGCGGCGATACCCTGAGGATCGCCACCCGACCCCGGCCCGGCCCGCCTTGCGGCAGCCGGGCCGGTCTGTCAGGCACGGCGGGCGAGCACCTTGTCGATCAGGCCGTAGTCCACTGCCTGCTCGCCGCTCATGAAATTGTCGCGATCGGTGTCACGGGCAATCTTGTCGACCGGCTGGCCGGTGACTTCCGACAGGATCGTGTTGAGCCGCTCGCGCAGGTACAGGATCTCGCGGGCCTGGATCTCGATGTCCGAGGCCTGGCCGCGCGCGCCGCCCAGCGGCTGGTGGATCATGATGCGCGAGTTGGGCAGCGCCGAACGCTTGCCCTTGGCGCCAGCCGACAGCAGGAAGGCACCCATGCTGGCTGCCATGCCCATGCACAGCGTGGCCACGTCCGGCTTGACGAACTGCATGGTGTCGTAGATGGCGAGGCCAGCCGACACCGAGCCACCCGGCGAGTTGATGTAGAGCGAAATATCCTTGTCGGGATTTTCGCTTTCCAGGAACAGCAACTGGGCGACCACCAGGTTAGCGGTCTGGTCGTTGACTTCGCCGACCATGAAAATCAGACGCTCCTTCAACAGGCGCGAATAGATGTCATAGGCGCGCTCGCCCCGACCGGACTGCTCAACCACCATCGGCACCAGCCCCAGTCCCTGCGTTTCCAGGGCGGAGGCCTGCGTGGTGGCCAGACGGTCAAGCAAATCATTGCGGGTCATGCAAGTTCTCCTGGAGTTCGGTAAGAGACAAGGCTGCGGCCAACGCGCCACGCGCGCCGGCCACGGGCCAGGCTCAGGCCTGCTGAGGCTGGTTGTTGCCTTCGGCAGTCAGTTCCTCGAAGGACACCGTCTTGTCGGTGACCTTGGCCTTGTCGCACACGAAATTTACCACGTTGTTTTCGAGCACGTAGGCCTCCATCTCGGCCAGGCGCTGCTGGTCACCGTAGTACCAGCGCATGACTTCCTTCGGGTCTTCGTAGCTCTTGGCGAAGTCTTCGATCTCGGCCTTGATCTGGTCTGCCTTGGCGTCCAGGCCGTGAGCCTTGACGATCTCGGCCAGGATCAGGCCCAGCTTGACGCGGCGCTCAGCTTGCTGCGTGAACATTTCGGCCGGGATGGGCATGTCCTTGGCGTTGGGCATGCCACGTTGCTCCAGGTCGCGACGCGCCATTTCCACCAGGCGCTCCTGGTCTTGCTCGATCAGGGCCTTCGGCACTTCCAGCTCGCTCGCCTTCAGCAGCGCGTCCATGACCTGGTCCTTCAGCATGGCGTGCGTGCGGCGCTTGACTTCGCGCTCCAGGTTTTCGCGGATGTCGGCGCGCATCTTCTCGACGCTGCCGTCGGCGATGCCCAGCGACTTGGCGAACTCGTCGTTGACTTCCGGCAGGTGCGCCCACTCGATCTTCTTGAGCGTGACGGTGAACTCGGCAGTCTTGCCGGCCACGTCCTTGCCGTGATAGTCCTCGGGGAACGCCAGCGGGAAGGTCTTGCTTTCGCCAACCTTCAGGCCCAGTGCGGCTTGCTCGAACTCGGGCAGCATGCGGCCTTCGCCCAGCACGAAGGCGAAGTCGTCAGCTTTGCCACCGGGGAATTCCACGCCGTCGATCTTGCCGACGAAGTCCAGGGTCACGCGGTCGCCATTCTGGGCGGCCACTTCCGCACCGCCGTCGCCGTGCTCGCCGGCTTCGCCACGGGTGTGGTAGTGCACGCGCTGCTTGCGCAGGATGTCGATGGTCTTGTCGACTTCGGCATCGCTGATTTCGGTCTTGGTGCGGGTCACTTCGGCGCCAGCCAGGTCACCCAGCTTGACTTCCGGATAGACCTCGAAAGTCGCGTCGAAGGCCACTTCGTCTTCGCTCACGCCGTCGGTCTTGACTTCGAACTTCGGCTGGCCGGCAACCTTGACGTCTTGTTCCTTGGTGATGTCGAAGAACTTGCGGGCAGCCTTGTCGAAGCGCACTTCGAACTCGACTTGCTGGCCGTATTGCTTCTCGACCATCTTCATCGGTACCTTGCCGGGACGGAAACCGGACATCTTCACCGTCTTCGACAGGCGAACCAGACGTTCCAGCTTTTCCTTTTCGACTTCGGCCTTGGGAATGGCCAGGGTCACCTTGCGGTCCAGTTTGCCAAGGTTTTCAATGACATTCGACATGGTCGTTGATCCAATCCAGAGTGTTGTTGTGTTCGTAAGCGCACCCCGCTCGCGTGCCCGAGAAGACACAGGCAAAGCGACGGCTAATGCCGATACCCGGCACGCAAACCGCGTCGCACGCAGGACACGCGCAAAAATTGGCGTTTCCAGAGCATCCGGGCGCAGGTCCACGCAAACGGAAAACGGGCATTATCGCACGGTTTTCATTCGGTTCCGGCAGTTTTTACCCGGGAACCGGCTCGGCGGGCACATCACCGCTTGCCACGGTCCCCTGGCGCAAGGCGCGCACCAGCAGGCGCGCCGGATCGATGGCCTCGGCCAGTTCGAGCTCGAGCGGCAATGGCTCCCCTTCGATCTGGCTGGCCAGCAATTCCGCCCCCAATGCGGCCCATGTGAGGCCGCGCGAGCCATATGCAAGTGCCGCGTAAAGCCCCGGCAGCCGAGGGATATCCCTTAGGCGTGCCCCGCTGAGTGCCGCGGCGTCCCGCGCCGCCTGGGCCTCGTCGGCCACGCGGCCGATCAGCGGCAGGCGGTTGTGCGAGACGCTGCGCACGCCCACATACCCCTTGAGCGTTGCCGGATCCAGGCTGGCGGCCGTGCCGGCAAGCGCCGGCAGCAATGCGGCGAGCCGGGCGAGGTTCTCGGCGTGCACCGCGGGGCGCTCGTCCAGCGCGCCGGATTCCTGTGCATCCGGCTCGTAGCTGGAACCGATGCGCGCGGTGCCATCCGCGGCGCGCGGCAGCAGGTAGCCGGTGCCGGTGACCACGCAATCGGGCCATTGCCCAAGGCGCGCCAGCTCTGCCGGCTCCAGTGTGGTGAGCTGGCCGCGCACCCGGTCGATCGTCATATGGCGCAGCGCGAGCAAGCGCAGCGCTTCGTACGCGTTGGCCACGACCACCACCGGCGCCGCTGCCATGACCATGCCCGCCTCATCCAGCGCCTGCCAGCCATCCGCCACACGCGCCAGCCGCGCAACGCGGCTGCCATAGCGCGCCGTTACCGCCGTCCCGGCCCGCGTCAACTGCGCGCGGCAGATCTCGGGCGGCGGCGCCCAGCCGCCCTGCCCGAACCACAGCCCGCCATGGGGCACCGGCGCGCCATGCCGGCTGGCCGCTTCCTCGGCGCTCATCCACCGCGCGAAGGCCTCCGGAAAACCCAGGGCGGCCAGAGCCGCCTGCTGGATAGCTGCGTCCTCCACGCCCGCACCGGTCTGCAGCACGCCGCAGCCCTGCCAGCCGGGCGCATGTCCCGCCGCCGCCAGCCCCGCCCAGGTCCGCAGGGCCTGCAGGTTGCCGGCGCGCGACAGGCGCGACAGGACGCTGTCATCCGAGGACAAGTGCGGATGCATGGCGGCGGCACGGTGGGACGAAGTCAGCTGCGCCGGGCCGTCATGGGCATCGAACAAGGTCACGCGCCAGCCACGCAAGGCCAGCCGCTCCGTGACCGCGCAGCCGGCCAGGCCCGCGCCGATGACGATCGCGTGCCGCTCGGGCCACGCGGCGGCGGATGGCGGCGGCTGCCGCCGCGTGCCGCGCATGACGGGGAAGCGCGCCACGGTCATCGGTGGCTCTGAGCCATATCCCGGTGCAGAACTGACCGCGAAGCCGGCGGCTTGCAAACCCCGCTGGAAGACGATGTCCGCCACGTGGGTGGCGAGCGTGGCCTCCGGGCGAGCCAGCCGGGCCAGCCGCTTCATCAATGGCGGCTGCCACATATCAGGATTGCGCGCAGGCGAAAAACCGTCCAGGTAAAACGCATCCGCGCCCAGCGCCAGCCGCGGCAGCACGGCGTCGACATCGCCAAACGCCAGCGTCAGCACGACCGCCCCGCCCTCGAATTCCAGCCGGTGCAGGCCGGGCAGCGCCAGCGGCCACGCGGCCCTCAGTTCGGCGGCCAACGGCATGAGCGCCGCCTGCGCGCCAAGGCTGGCATGCATCGCGGCAAGCCCCTCGCTCGTCAACGGATGCTTCTCGATCGACACAAAGTGGAGCCGGCGGCAACGCTTGGGATCGTCTCGCCATGCCTGCCAGGTTGCCAGGAAGTTCAGCCCCAACCCGAAGCCGGCCTCCACAATCACGAACTGGTCGCGCCCACCCCAGGCCTGCGGCAAACCGTTGCCGGCAAGGAAGACGTGACGGGCCCGCTCCAGGCTATCAACGTTACCGTGATAGGCCTCGTCGTAGCGCGCCGAGTATGGCAAGCCTGAGGCGGAAAATGCGGGCTCGGCGAGATCTAGGCTGCGGGACATGGACAAGGCAACAAGGTGACAAGGGTCGGGAGAATGGGAAATGCGCAGGACCGTCAGACGCGCAATGCATTGGAAGTGCATTGGGACCGGAGGATGGCGAAGGAGCCGGCAATCGGCAATCGGCAATCGGCAATCGCCCGCCAGGCGCGCCCTCCGGCATGCCGCCGGCCCGCCCCAAAGCCCGGCGATGGTAGCATAGCGCCCTGTGCCGCCGGCCCCTCCAGGCCGGCACCTGCACGCCCCGCACGCCCTTTTCCCGCCTCGCCATGCTCAGCTACCGTCACGCCTTCCACGCCGGCAACCACGCCGATGTTCTCAAACACGCCATCGTGGTCCAGTTGCTGGAGCAGTTGAGCCAGAAAGACAAGCCCTTCTGGTACATCGACACGCACGCTGGCGCCGGGCTGTATGCGCTCGATCACGCCTACGCGCAGAAAAAGGGCGAGTTCGAGACCGGCATTGCCCGGCTGTGGCAGGCCGCCGCCGCCAAGCGGCCCATGCCGACGCTGGTCGAGGATTACCTGGAGCAGGTACGCACGCTGAACCCGGACGGCAACCTGAAGCACTATCCCGGCTCGCCCTGGCTCGCCTGGCAGATGCTGCGCGACGCGGACCGCCTGCGCCTGTTCGAGATGCACAGCACCGAAATCCAGGTGCTGCGCGACAACTTCCGTGGCGCCGGCCGCCGCGTCATGCTGTACGACGGCGACGGTTTCACCGGCATCAACGCCATCCTGCCCCCGCCGCCGCGCCGCGCGCTGGTGCTGATCGACCCGTCATACGAGGACAAGCAGGACTACGGCCGCGTGGTGCGCAGCCTGCAGGATTGCCTGCAGCGCTTTGCCACCGGCATGTACGCGATCTGGTATCCCGAAGTGCAGCGCCGCGAATCCGTGCAATTGCCGGTGCAGTTGAAAAAGCTGCCGCTCAAGAGCTGGCTGCACGTCACCCTGCGCGTCAAGCACCCGGTCGCCGGCGGGCTGGGCCTGCACGGCAGCGGCATGTTCATCGTCAACCCGCCGTGGCGCCTGAAAGAAACCCTGGAGGCAGCCATGCCGGCCCTGGTGACGATGCTGCGCCAGGACGACGGCGCCGGCTTCACGCTGGAAGCGCAGGAAAGCTGACCTTCGCGCCGGCCGGGCCGCGCCCGGTTGCGTGCCTCGCGCAACCGCATCGGCTCGGCAATCAGCGGGCGTTCGCCCGTACCGGGCTTTGGCCTTCCCCACCCATCCTCCATACTGGTAAATCCCATTAGCAAGCGGCGCCCGCTGGAGGCAGCCCATGTGCATCAACTACGCACCCGCGCAGGCTGGCCTGCTCCGCGACGTATTTGGCGTCACCCGCCCGGCGCAGGAATGGCCGCCGGAAACATGGCCCGACTATGCGGCGCCGCTGCTCGTCTCGGACCATGATGGCCAGCGGCAATGCCTGGTCGCTACCTTCGGCATGGTCCCCAGGAAACGCATTCCACCGGGCGTGGCGAAGTTCGACACCACGAACGCGCGCTCGGAATCGGTGGCCGAAAAACGAACCTTCTCCGCCGCCTGGAAGAGCGGCCAGTTCTGCCTGGTGCCAGCGGATTGCTTCTACGAGCCCAACTACGAAACCGGCAAGGCTGTGCGCTGGCGCATCCGGCTCAAGGACGCCGCGCCCATGGCGATCGCGGGGCTCTGGCGCGCGTGGCCAGGCGCGGATGGCCAGCAGGCCGTCAGCTTCACCATGCTGACCATCAACTCGGATCGCCACCCGTTGATGCGCCGCTTCCATGCGCCGGGCAAGGAAAAAAGGATGATCGTGATCGTGCCGCCCACCGATTGGGACGATTGGCTGAACTGCCGGGATACGGAACTGGCGCGTAGTTTCCTGCGCCCCTATGCGGCGGACAAGATGGCGGCGGAACCCGCACCGCTGCCGCCTCGCACGGCAAAGGCATCGTGACGGGCGAGCGCCCCTCACGATCGGAATCACCAGCGATCGTGCCGCCGTCAGGAGATGGTGTACCTGTTCTGCCGGCTGCGGGAATAAAGCCCGCGTGCTAGTTCCAGGATGTGGTCGCGGTGGCGGTCGAATGCCTCCAGCACGGCAGGCTCGTCCGGGCGCAGTTCGGGGCTGAGGTTGGAGAGTACCGCTCGGTCGACCTCGAAGGAGATCTCACGCGAACTGTCGTAGCCCCAAAAACATACGCAATGCCTGGATGGGTCGTAACTCCGGCTGGGATTGGGAAAATTAAGTGCCATCTCTGTATCCTAGTCCGATTCGCCGCCCTCTGTACGGTATAGAAGGCGGGACTGCCGTATTTGCGCCGGATTGGGCAACTATCCCATCAGCAAGTCTGGAGAAGACCGCTTCTCATTGCCATATCGCTTACCGATGACCTGGTGTCGAGCCGCACAGACATGACGCGACATAGGTGTTGGGAAAACCAGATCTAAGCATCTTCTACTTCGCCCGCGCACGGCCAGACCGTACGATTCGCATCACAACCACGGTGGCACGATCTCCGTGGTCCAGGACAGGACGGCAACCATAAAGCTGTCCGCCTGACATCAACACTAGGGTCAAGGGGTCTTATGAAAAGCTTGCGCGGAGCCAGCAACGGGTGGGCGCCGGACGTCGAGGTGACGGACAGGGGCATCTGGAAAAACACGATCGCCGCAGCCAGCCACGCGCTGGAAACCGTCGCCCTCATCGAGCACGGCGTTGGCATGACATTAAAGCTGCAGCGCAAGGTCCGCGCGCTGCGCGAGCGTTTGCACGCCACGCAAACCGAACTGGACCGCTACCGCGACATGCACGCCGCCGCCATGGAGGCGTTGCGCCAGGCCGAGGTGACGCCGCCCGAAGACACCGGCCGGCTGCGCGCCGAGGGCGAAGCCCTGCAGATGCGCCACCGTGCCTACAAGCTGCTGGTCGAGCATTACGCCCGGGCCGGCATTACCATCGACCTGGCCGTCTTCGCCAGGCAGCGCCGCCAGGTCCTCCAGCACATCCTTTTCCAGCAGCGCCGCGGCGTCGCGCCGGGGCAGATCAGCGTCGACGATATCGCCTTCCTGCTCCGCTGATCCCATCGCCAGAGGGGAAAGAGATTCCGACGGCCATTGCGACAATCGCGAGCCAGCCGGATCCGCTTACACCGGCTGCGCTTTCAAAGGCCCGCGCAGTTCGCGGGCTTTTTTTTTCGCGCCGGCGGGCGGGCGCCATGTTGCTGCTCCGTATTGCTGCTCTGTCGCGCCACTCAATGTAGCTATTGACGAACATTGCCCGTGCAAATGATAATACGTCGCATTTGCAACCACCCGCAACCGCGCGCACGCCATGCCGTCACATCCCTCGCGCGCGTTCGGCTTGTTCGCCTACTACGAAGAGCTGGTTGGCACCTGGACTCGCAAGCTCGCCAATCGCTTTGATGCCGAGGACCTGACTCAGGACGCGCTGCTCAAGGTGCTGGAGCGCAAGGACAGCCCGCCCGAGCATCCCCGCGCCTACCTGCACCAGACCGCCCGCCACCTTGCCATTGACGCCTTCCGGCGCGAGGGAGGCCGGCAGACGCTCCCGCTTGACAGTATCGACACGCATCACGCAAGCTCCGGCGATCCCGAAGCCGCGCTCCACGCTATCCAGCTCGCCGCCGCGCTCGAGCAGGCGCTGGCGGAGCTGCCGCTGGCATGCCGTCAGGTCTTTGTCTGGCAACGCCTTGAAGGGCTCTCCCAGCAAGAGATCGCCGAGCGCCTTCAGGTCTCCAGGAACATGGTCGAAAAACACATGATCCGCACGATGCGCCATCTGCGCGACCGGCTCGGCCCGCAAGCACCCCATTGAGTACCACGCCTTGATCCAGGCTCCTGCCCCCTCCTCCTTGCCCGCGCCCCTCCCTGGGGCCGCACGCCGATGACGCCAATGACGCCGACGCCGCCGCCGGACGCTCCCCGTGAAGCCGCGGCACGCTGGTTTGCGCGCGTCCGCGCTGGCTCACTCAGCGAGCGAGAACGCATTGAGATGGCGGCCTGGCTTGGCGCCAGCCCCATGCACCGGGCCGAATACACCGCGCTGGAGCGCATCTGGCAAGTGGCAGGCGTGCTCGACCCGGAGCGCCTGCGCGCCCTGGCGCAAGACCCAGCACCGGCCGCCGCCGCCCGGAGATCGGGACCTGCCTTGCGCGCCGCCATACTGGCCAGCCTCTGCGCGGTGGCCGTTGGCGCCGCCTGGCTCATGCGCCAGCAGGCCGCGCCCGGCCCGGCTACCTATGTGGCCAGCGATGCGAGCCACTACACAGCCAGCTTCAGCACCGCGCCTGGCGAGCGGCAACGCGTGACGCTACCCGACGGCTCCGTCGTCGAGCTCAACACGCGCACGCGGCTATCGGTACGATTCGAGCCAGGCCAGCGCACTGTGACGCTGGCAGACGGCGAGGCTATGTTCGAGGTCGCCCACGCCAACGAGCGGCCCTTCGTGGTCGATGCCGGCAGTGGCAGCGTCACGGTCACCGGCACCCGCTTCGACGTGCGCCGGGACGGCGCCGAGGTCACGGTCGCGGTCGAATCCGGGTCGGTGAGCGTACAAGGGCGCAGTGCAGCTGCGTCTGCGGCGCGCCTGTCGGCCGGCCTTGGCACGCGCATTGCCGGCGACGGCCGGGTCGCGCCCGCGGCAACGGTCGATCTCGGCGCCGCCGTGGCGTGGCGCGAAGGCAAGCTGCTGTTCAAGGACCAGCCGCTGTCGCTGGTAGCCGCCGAGGTCTCCCGCTATCGGCGCAGCCCGGTCAGGATCCGCGACGCCGGCACCGGCGCACTGCGGCTGAGCAGCGTGTTCCGCGCCGACGATACCGATGCCCTGCTCGCCGCCCTGCCGCAGTTCCTGCCGGTGGGCGTGCGCACCCTGCCCGACGGCAGCACGGAAATATTTTCACGCTAGATTCAGGTTTTTGCTCCGCGTTTCGTCTTCTCCCGGAACGTGCCCGCGCGCCGCGGGCCTGCGTGCCTTTGTGCCAATCCGGCCTCTCCGAGAAGACCCGACGTGAACCAGCAACATCCTGAGAAGCAGCAACAGATCCCGGCCCGCCACGCACGCGCCAGGCCCCTCCTGATGGCCACCGTGGCCGCCGCGCTGATCGGCGCCGTTGCCACGCCGGCAACTGCCCAGCCAGCCTTGCCATCGCCGGTGGCGATCGACATCCGTGCCCAGCCCCTGGCCGACGCGCTCACGCAGCTCGGCCGGCAAACATCGCTCCAGCTGTTCTTCACGCCCGCATTGGTGGCAGGCAAGCAAGCCCCGGCCGTGCATGGCAGCATGCCCGCCGAAGCCGCGCTCGATATGCTGCTCAAGGGCAGCGGCATCCGCTACCAGCGCAATGGCAGCGGCATCGTGCTGCAGCCCGTGGGCCAGGCCGGTGCCGCCGCACCGGTCGCCGCCACCACAACGTTGACCACCCCGGCAACGACGACCGCGCCCGCCCCGGAGGCCGCCAGGATGCTCGAAGCCGTGGAAGTCACCGCCTCGCGAACCTCCAGCGACCTGATGCGCCCCACGCGGCAAGTCACGGTCATCGACCGCGAGGAGCTCGATGCGCTGAAGACCGGCTCCGACAGCGTCGCCACCCTGCTCTCCAAGGTCGTTCCCGGCATGGCCGACTCCAGCCATACCGTGACCGATTTCGGCCAGACCCTGCGGGGCCGCGGCATGCTGGTCCTCGTCGATGGCATTCCGTTGAACACCAACCGGGACTCGGCGCGCAACCTCGCCAACGTGGACCCCGCATTGATCGAACGCATCGAAGTCCTGCGCGGCAGCAGCGCCATCTACGGCGGCGGGGCCACCGGAGGCATCGTCTCCATCAACACGCGCCCCGCCGGCGGCCCGCCGCTGTCGGAGACCACGTTTTCACTCACCTCGCCGCTGTCCCGGCTGCGCGCGGATGGCTTGTCCGGCCAGCTGCAGCAGCATGTTTCCGGCAGCGAGGGGATGGTCGACTATGCTTTCGACGTCGGTGCCCGCCGCATCGGCAGCGCCTACGATGCGCGCGGCCAGCGCGTCGCTCCGGAGCCCAGCCAGGGCGACCTGTTCCAGTCGGACAACTACAACATCGGCGGCAAGCTCGGCCTGCTCCTGACGCCCGAGCAGCGCGTACAGCTTGCGGTGAGCCATTTCAACGCCACACAGGACACCGACTACGCCTCCGACCCATCGGTAGCCCGTCTGACGCCGGGCAGCGTGCCCGCACGCGCCATCAGCGGCCTGCAGCTCGCCGACCAGAACCAGATCCGCAACACGCTGGTCAATCTCGAATATGAGCACAAGGACCTGGCAGGCAGCGCGGTCTGCGCGCAGCTCTACTACCGCGACTACTTCACGCGCTTCACGCCCTTCGACGCGCGCGCGGTCGTCACGCGCGGCGGCAATGTCGACCAGTCCATGCAAAACTCCCACGTGTTCGGCAGCCGCCTCACCATCAAGACGCCGCTGGACAGCGCCAAGCGCACCCGCCTGGTATGGGGCCTGGACTTCGAGCAGGAACGCAGCGACATGCCGATCGACATCTTCGATCCCAAGGCCTATGACGCCAGCGGCGGCCGCGTCTTCAACAAGACCGGCACGCTCACCTACATGCCGCAGATCACCACGCGCAGCCTGGGCGGCTTTGGCCAGTTGCAGCACAAGTTCAACGCGCAGTGGTCGGCCGAGGGCGGCCTGCGCTATCAGTACGCCAACGCCCGCTTCAACGACTTCGTGCCGCTGTCGCAATCGCGCCTGGCACAGCCGGCTACGGTAAAGGGCGGCTCGGTCGACTACACAGCGCTGCTGGGCAATGTCGGCGTGGTGTACAAGCCGGTCAAGGGGCACGAGCTCTATGCCGCGTTCAGCCAGGGCTTCAACCTGCCCGACATCGGCCTGCAGGTACGCAATGCGCGCGCCGGCTTCGATCTCGGCGCCTCCGACCTGCAGCCGGTCAAGACCAACAACTACGAGCTCGGCTGGCGCGGCGCCTTCGGCAACACCCTGACCTCGCTGGCGGTGTTCTACACCACCTCCAACCTGGGCGACGTGCAGAGCTTCAACAACGGCCTGATCCTGACGCGCACCGCCGAGCGCATCTATGGCGTGGAAGCCTCCGCCGACTACCTGTCCGACAACGAGCAATGGGGCACCGGCGGCACCTTCACCTTGATGCGCGGCCGCGAAACCCCGCAAGGCAGCCCGAGCCAGCAGATGAGCGGCTACCGCATCCCGCCCCTCAAGCTCACCGGGTACGTGCAGTACCGGCCCACGCCCGCCTGGAGCCACCGCCTGCAAGCCACCTTCTTCGCCGGACACGACTACCGGCTCAACGGCGCCGACAGCTTTGGGCGGCGCGATGTGGCCAGCTACACCACGCTGGACCTCATCAGCCGCTACCAGGTCAGCAAGAAGGACACCATCACAGTGGGCATTCAGAATCTGCTCAACCGCTACTACTACCCGCTCTACAGCCAGTTGCTGCGCAACAGCAACAACACCTCCCACCTGCCCGCGGCGGGCATCGTCATGACGGCCACCTACGTGCATCGCTGGTAGCGCGACCGGGGCGCAGCGGTATTGTCGGCAGAATTCGATATACTGTATATGCATACAGTAACCCGCCGACGCCATGTCATCTGCACCCCGCCGCATCGCCCACCTGGATATGGACGCGTTCTACGCGTCCGTCGAGCTATTGCGATACCCGGAGTTGCGCGGCAAGCCAGTGGTGATCGGTGGTGGACGAAATGCGGTACCCGAGATACTTCCCGACGGCAGCCGGCGCTTTGCCCGCCTGCGCGACTACGCCGGGCGCGGCGTCGTCACCACGTCCACCTACGAAGCCCGCGCGCTGGGCGTGTTCTCCGCCATGGGCATGATGAAGGCCGCGCAACTCGCCCCCGACGCCATCCTGCTGCCCACGGATTTCGACTCGTACCGGCACTACTCCCGCCTGTTCAAGGCTGCCGTCGCCACCTTCACCAGCGAAATCGAAGACCGCGGCATCGACGAGATCTACATCGACCTGAGCGACGTGCCCGGCGAGCCCGCCGACATCGGCACCCGCATCAAGCAAGCGGTGCGCGAAGCCACGGGACTGAGCTGCTCCATCTGCATCGCCCCCAACAAGCTCCTCGCCAAGATCGGCTCCGAACTCGACAAACCCGACGGGCTCACCCTGCTGGCAGCCAGCGATGTGCCACTGCGCATCTGGCCGCTGCCCGTGCGCAAGGTCAACGGAATCGGCCCGAAGGCCACCGAGAAACTCGCAACGCTGGGCATCGCCACGGTCGGCGACCTCGCCAGCGCGGACCTGGGCATGCTGCAGAGCCATTTCGGCCGCAGCTACGCCGCCTGGCTAGCCGAGATCGCGCAAGGCCATGACGAACGCCCGGTGGTCACCAGCTCGGAGCCCAAATCCATGAGCCGGGAAACCACGTTCGAGCGCGATCTGCACCCCAAGCAAGACCGCCAGACCCTTTCCGAAGTCTTCACCGGCCTGTGCCAGCGCCTGGCGGAAGACCTTCGCCGCAAGGGCTATGTGGGCCGCACCATCGGCGTCAAGCTGCGCTACGACGACTTTCACACCGTCACCCGCGACCTCAGCATGCTGGCCCCGACGGCGGACGCCGCACAGTTGCGGCGCGCCGCCACCGAATGCGTCAAACGCGTTCCGCTGGACCGGAAGATCCGATTGCTGGGCGTGAGGGTCAGCGCGCTGACACCCGCGGGCGAACTGGCGCCAGCTGCGCTGCCGGCACAGGGAGAGTTGCCTTTCGCCGACAACCCTTAGCAGACCCCGCCGCGGGCCGATCCGTCTGATAGTATTGGCGCAGCCGTGCATAACTGCAGCGCTGGCTGCACGATCAACACCTTCGGGCTAACGTCAATTGTCATTTGACCTGGATATGCGGGCCTCTACCGAAGCTGAAACCAGACATGACCGCATCGACACCTCGAAGCCGCTGAACCTGAAAGCCGCATTGCAGCAAGAGCGGTTTGACGCGCTGACACGCCTCGCACAGCATCTCTTCAAGGTCCCGGTTGCGCTGGTTACGCCGCATGATGTGCCCCATGATGCGCATCCTGGCGACGCTCCCATCCTCGTCGACGGCCTATGCATGGGCTTTCATGCGGCGTGCGCCTTGACCACATCGAGCGGCGGCCAGCTTGGCGCCTTCTGGCTGTTCGACGCCGGATCACGCGAACTGGACCAGGCGGAGCGTGGCCTCCTGCAAGACTTTGCCGACATGGCGGTCGCCATCATCGAGCGCGACCTGGCCCAAGGCAAACTGAACGACGACACCGGCAGGCTAGCGGAAAACGAAAAGCGGCTCGAGCTGGCCATCGCAGGAAGCGGCACGGGCGTCTGGGACCGGGATGTCCAGGCGGGCAGCATCCACTACTCGGCTGGCTGGAAGGCCATCATCGGCTATGAAGCGTCCGAGATCACCAACCGGATCGAAGACAGCTATACCCGCGTCCATCCCGACGACCTCGCCTACGTCCAGGCCGCCATGCAAGCCCACTTCAACCAAGAGACGGAAAGCTATGCAGTGGATCACCGGATCCGCTGCAAGGATGGCAGCTATAAATGGATATCCAGCCGCGGCAAGGTAGTCAGCCGCGGCAGCAACGGCGAGCCGCTGCGCATGATCGGCACCACCACCGATATCACGGCCATCCAGGCACTCTCCGAAGAACTGCAGCAAACCGTCGACCTGATCACCAGCCTGACCAACGAAGTCCCGGGACTGGTATTCCAGCATCGCCTGCTGCCAACGGGGGAATCCTTCCTCCCCTACGCCAGCGCCGGCATCGCCGATATCTACGAACTCACGCCGCAACAGGTAGCCGCCAGCACAGCCCCCATCCATGCCGTCATCCACCCCGACGATCTGGAAGCCTACGGCGCCTCGCTTCACGCATCCGCCGCGAGCCTGAAGCCGTGGCACCTCGAGTACCGCGTCGAACTGCCCAGGCAAGGGCTGCGCTGGCGGCAAGGCGACGCGCGCCCCCGGCGGCTCGAGGACGGCAGCACGCTATGGCACGGATTTATCACAGACGTGACCGAGCGCAAGCGCATCGAGGGAGAACTGCAGGAATTTGCAACTATCGATTTCCTGACGCAACTACCCAATCGCCGTCACTTCGTCGTGCGGATCGAACAGGAACTCGCCCGGATCCAGCGCACCGACGGCCGCCCTGCCGCCGTCCTGACGTTTGACCTCGACCACTTCAAAGCCATCAACGACACCTGGGGCCACGCCATGGGCGACCACGCCCTGCGGTGTTTCGCGACGCTGCTGCGCAATGCGCTGCAAAAGCACGATTTCGCCGGCCGCATCGGCGGCGAAGAATTTGCCGTGGTGCTCCCCGATGCGAGCCTTGATGCGGCGACACGATTCGCCAGGCGTGTACAGCATCAGATCGCGGAAACCCCACTGCTTGGCGGCAGCCAGATCGTCACGCTGACCGTCAGCGTCGGCATTGCCCTCATGCATGCCGCCGATCCCAGCGCGGACCTATCGCTGTTACGCAGCGATGGGGCGCTCTACCGCGCCAAGGAACGCGGCCGCAATCGTATCGAGTGTTACTGATCCACGCCAGGCCGGTGGCTGGCGAAGCGATACCTCAGGGCAATGACACACCGGCAGAATCCCCAGCACCCCGGCCAGCCTCTCACGCCATTCATCAATGGCCGGAAAGCGCCTCCTGATGCATAAACCACCCATTAAATTACCCATTAGTCATTGAATTTGAAGTACCCACAGAAAATTTACCTTCAGGTAATGCACAGGTTTAATGGGCCATGGATATTCAAGATACGCGTCAACAGCGCCTAGCCCAGATCATGGCCGAACAGTTTGGCGGCTCCATAGCGCGCCTGTCAGACCGGCTAGACCGCGACCCCTCATACTTCTCCCGCATATTCTCGGACACAGGCAAAGCCGGAAAAAAACGCATCGGCGAACATCTCGCACGCGACATCGAAGCCAAGCTCGGCCTGCCTCGCCTATGGCTGGACGGCGACGCGCACGACGCCGCCGCACCCCCAAAAGAAGAATCCCTGCCGCCCGAGATAGCCGCCCGATTCGCCCGCCTGATCAATGGCTTGCGCAACGAAGACATCGACAGGATGCTCGCGGCCATCGAATTGATCACGCAGGTCGAAGCCGTGCAATCGGTGCGTAAATACAAGAAAAGCACCAAAACTGCCCGCGTGCTGAAGACCGACGGGAGAAGCACGGCATTCAAGCAAGCCAGCAACGCCGTTCACGAAAGCGGCACACAAACACCCGCCAAGCCACGCAAGAAAACGTCCGCAAGCTGAGATCAGCGCGACTTCCGGCTTGCAGGATGTATCACCCCGCGCTCCGCACGATCCTCTTGGGGCATCTCGATTACCCGTCGAGCTTGCCTTTTTAATTACCCATAGGTAATCTTTGGCATCGACTTCCCTGAAGCTGCACGACCAAGGAAACTTCATGCTCATAGGACTCTGCGGCCGCCCGGGCTCCGGCCAGGACCTCATCACGAACTACCTGGCTTGCGGGAACCACGCCTTCCACGTCATCACCTTCGACGCCCCGCTGCGCCACATGATCCAGGCCTGTGCGGGCATCCATGAGACATACTTCGGCCTGGCCAAACTCCATGACGTCATCCCGGCGCTGGGCAAGTCACCTGCCCAACTGCTGCGCACGCTTCGGGAATCATGGAACCGTGCGCCGATGGATCCGGATGTATTGGTCAGGTACTTCGCGCAAACGCTGGCCCGGCTCGATGGCCGCGATGTTGTGGTCCCCGATGTGTCCACGCAAGCAGAGGCTGAGTTCATACAAGCGCGCGGCGGACGGTTGATCCGGGTCGTTTCGCGACGCGGGCTGGGGGCTGAGCCGTTGATCAAGCGCGCATGGATTGATCTGGAGCTGGCGGTGGGTGAGGAGTCGGACTGGTCGTATGCGGAGATTGATGCGATCGTGGGCGAGGACGTTTTGGTGGGTTGACGGGTTGACGGGTTGACGGGTTGCGACGCCGGCCAAAGATCAAGGTTCCGCGCATCGGGTGCGACGGCAACCAGCAAACAATATTTGCACAATTGTTAGCCGCAATGGCTAACATGAAGATGCACACGATCGCGTTCACCAGGCAATCGGCCTGGCCGCCCAAGCCATGCCCGCAAATGCCGCGGAACGCCCATCGAGGAGGTGCCTTTCCATGATCAATATTCAGTTCATCGAACGTGACGGCCACCCCGAGTTCGCGGTAGTGCCTATTGAGGTGTGGGAGCGGATCAAGCACCGGGTCGAGGATCCGGGCGATGTCACGCTGCCAGACCACGCCAAGACCCAAGACAACACCTTTCGGATCCCCGCCGCCATCCTGGACGCCGAACTCGCCGGGGATAACCCGGTCAAGGCATGGCGGGAATATCGCCGCATGACCCAGGATGCGCTGGCGACAGCGGCAGGCCTTAGCAAGCCCTACCTTAGCCAGATAGAAAACCGCAAACGCGATGGCAGCCCGGAGGTTTTCCAGAGCTTGGCGGCGGCGCTGCGCGTCCCGCTCGACGTATTGGTCGGACAGCCGGAAAAATAGCGCGACATCCGATGTCCAGACGAAATATCGGATACCTCCCGCCATCCCGCGGACAGAACATCCCCTAAAACAGCAGTAGCGCACTGCTCAGAGAGACAACCATGGATTCGATACCGCAACGCAACGTACACGTCGTGCCTCATGGCGACGGGTGGGACATCATCCACGAGGGGGCAAAGGGTGAAAGAGCACACTTCCTCACTCAGGAAGAAGCGGTGGAAGCCGCGACGGTGATTGCACAGCGCGAGAAGGTGGAACTCCTGGTGCACGGCCAGGATGGCCAGATCCGTACGCGGAACAGCTACGGGCGAGACCCAAGGAGCATAAGGGGCTGATCATGCCCCAGGTGGCTGGCGTCCAGGACCTCGCGCGCCAGCCTACCCCGTGCAATAGCCACTAGCGGGATCAGAGCACTTTCTTCATCGAGGGAGCAGGATGGAGAACATAGCGCTCGCGCTCATAGAAAGGAATGGCCTCCGGCCGTGCGTCGAGAAACACAGCAGTCATATCGCGCGCACGCGCGTCGGCTTCCGCATATGCCATCAGGGCGTGACCGGCACCACTTCCCCGCGCTTGCGCATCGACCACAAGGTCATCGACGTGCAGGTGTGCCCCGCGCGCCAACGTATGGACGGGCCGCATCCCCATCACGCCGATAAGCTTGCTGCCTTGAAAAGCGCCAACAAGCTCGTAGCCAGAATGCGATTGCCGGCGGGCTCGGCGCAGGAACTCGGCTTCATCCAGCGAGCGCAATTGCGTGATGACAGGAAAAGCTTGCCGCCATTCCGCCGGGGAAAGCCTTCGGATATCCAGACTGGTGCTGCGATTTGCAGTCATCGTTTCATTCCTTCCTCATCGCCGAAATCCCGATTTTGGCACAGGCTTTAGCAGCCAGCATCCAACGTGCACGGCGAAGTCACCCGCTATCACGTAATGCCCCAGCACTCTCCTGCTTGGGGCGATTCTTTCCGGATGCCCAGCCGGCGCTATCTCCCTCGTCGCCATATAGCCCACGCCGCAACGCGCTCAGCCCTCCCCCTCTACGGCGGGGTACTGAAACTGGTGCGACGCACCACAATCAATAGCGGCGACGGATTGCCCCTTTGCCCTCTCTCGAGGGTGTAGCAACCACCTTGCCGCCCCCCCTTTCACCCAACCGGAATGCAGCATGAGAATTACTCCGATTCTTGCTCTAATGTTGGTGCCGGGCGCAGTTCACGCCCAACTCGCGGCCTACAAATCTTCCGGATCGGCTGGCTACGGTGGCTATGCCGCCGCCTCGCAGCAGCACGGCAGCACGGCCTACGGCTCAGCACAAGGTCAGGGCAATTCGCTCTCTGGCGTAAACGGCGCCATTACGCAGCGCTATAGCAATGCCACTTCAGGGCATCAGCGAGAAGAGTTGACCGCTGCGCAGACTGCGGGAGCTTCGCGGGACTACGGCGGCGGTGGAAGCAAAACCTCGTTGAATCCGTCGACAGCCCGGGCTCAGCCGGGCAAATGAATAGGAGCGACGCCGCCGTGCCGAGGCCATGAGCGTCCCCGTTCTCTTGCGTGCCCAAAACGATACGCGGCGCCGGCAAACTCGAGCGGCATGCCTGCCTGGCGCTCAGGCACATAGATCTGAGTTGCCGCCTCATCCCCGAACTTTCCGCGCGAGTCCGGCTTCCGCTTCTGTATAAACGAAGCGATATCGTCCGCGCTGACCTGCCCCCCCCCAATGGACCAAAGTCCTATAGCCTGGGAACCTCACTTCAAATACCATGTGTTTGGGGCTAGCTGCGAAGCAGGTGGCTTGGCGATCTGCTGCTGCCTATCCGGGAGCCGGCGCCAAGAGAATCGCCCATGCACGACAGCACCGCGATGCTGGCAACAACGATCGCCTTGCGGTTGTTTGCGGAGGATGAAATGCACAAGAAGACTGACTGTTGTCCAGCGACGTCCTCCAACAGCGTTGGAAGACGTACCGTACTGAAGACTGCGCTTGGCGTCGCAGCCATTGGGCTGGCGGGAACCATGGGGGGCGTTGAATCGGCTTACGCGGCGGCGCTATCGAAGTCCGAGCGGGACAAATTGACACCGGACCAGATTATCGAGAGCCTTAAGCAAGGAAATAGACGTTTCCGTTCGGGGAAGATGCTACCCCACGATTATCTGGCACAAAAAAGAGTGACTGCCGGCGGGCAGTATCCAGCGGCGGTGATCTTGAGTTGCATTGACTCCCGGGCTCCGGCCGAGATCATCCTTGACACGAGAATTGGCGATACTTTTAACGCGCGTGTCGCGGGCAATATTGTCAATGACGATCTCATTGGAAGCCTGGAGTTCGCCTGTGCAGCGGCCGGCGCTAAAGTTATCTTGGTGCTGGGGCACACAGGATGCGGGGCAATCAAGGGCGCGATTGATCACGTTGAACTGGGAGACCTGACCGGTCTCTTGGCCAAGATCAGACCGGCTGTGGATGAAACGCAGTACTCTGGTGACAGAAGCAGCAAGAATGATGAATTTGTCGATGCGGTGGCACAAACCAATGTTCGGCGCACGATCGACGCGATACGAAACGGGAGTAGCGTGCTGGCGCCGATGGAGAAAGATGGAAAATTAAAAATTGTCGGAGCGATGTACCACTTAAACGGTGGGGTTGTCGAATTCCTCGCCTGAAAATGAGACGCGGCACGGAGAAATCTGACAAGCAGTCGGGGCGTTGAATCGAGAAGCGCGATTCAATGCGGGACAAGCTTCTCCTTGGCAGGTTCAAGCGTATAGAGGAAGGTGCGCATGGGCGTTCTACCGTAGCACCAGCGCCCTCGCTTATCGCTTGCCGGGGCTAATTGGCGTCGCCTCGACACAAGAGATGATTTCTTCGATCGTTGTTTTGCACTGGATGAGCTGTTCAGCGCTGAACTTCTGACTGACAGCATTCGCCCAGGCCGCTTGACGCGTTGCCAATAGCGCCACAGCGGAATGGCCTGCGGCGGTTGGGGCGAGCAATTTGGCGGATTTATGTGATGGATTGTCGATAAACATCGCTAGACCCTCGCCTACCAGGACATCGGCTAGACGCTGCACACTTTGCCGGGTTAGCCCCATGAAGCGCCCAATCTCCGCGACAGTGCGGTGTTCATGGAGCACGGCTCCAAGAACGCGCCAACGGGCCGCCGTCAATCCCGCTGGCGCAGCGATCTGTTCGGCTGCTTCCATGAAACCGCCCTCGAGACGGAACACCATCAGCACAATATCCGTCAGAATCATGCCCGCTTTGGTCTTATTGACAGTCATTCCCGAACTCCTTCCTATTGGACGCTAGCGATGAAACGCAGGATTTCTCGCTCGACGCGATCGGGCTGGTCGAGCTGTATCCAGTGCCCGGTATCGGCCACCACGGCATGCGGCAACGCCGGGCGCAGCGCATGGAGCGCACTTGGCTTGTCGTTTGCGCTGCTGACCAGGAGAAAAATGGGGCCTTTCCATGCATCGAGCGCAGCTTCGGGATTCCAGCTTGCGAACGCGGCCGCAAATCCCAGCCGGGCTGCCGGGTCAACCGCAGCACAGTCTTCCAACACTCTGGCCTTTACCTGTGGGTTGTTGCCCGCAATCGAAGCATAAAACCCCCGCTGCACATCAAGGCTCGCAGGCCCATTCAGGGCCTCAAGAAACCCGGCGCGAACATCAGCAGGAAGCGCCCGTGGATCCGTCGCAGGATCAAGCAGGAACAGTCCCGCCACCCGGCCCGCGTGCCTGGCAGCATATTCCAGCGCAGCCGCACCACTGCCGCTGTGTGCCACGACAATGAACCGATCAAGTTTCAAGGACGCGGCTGTATCGCCAATGTCCTGTGCTCGCCCCGCATAGGAATAATCACCATCCGCAGCAGGGGCACTATCTCCGCTTCCCCGTGAGTCAACCGCATACACCCGCCTGCGTCGCCCGATGCGTTTGAGCATCTCCGACCACTGGCTTGCTCTGCCCGAGTCCGCATGCAGGAACAGCACGGGCAGATCGGTGCCGTCACCCGCTTCAAGCAGCGCAAGATTGCCCTGCGTTGCAGCGACTGTTGTCTGCTTCATCGTGATCTCCTGTATCGATTCCGCGGCTGTCGCGGGGAAATTGGTGAACCCTCGGCAACTGGGATCAGCAGTGCAATAGACAGCATCAATAGCTTGCCCGGGCGCATCACCAAAGCGCCGAGCCACCCATCAATTTGACAGGATACTGTCATTTTTACCTAATTGACAGCATCCTGTCAAATTGGGGTCGCGTTGGAAAACGGCTCTCCCGTCGTCTATGCCCGTAGCCCGCAGGCGGTTGCCTGCGTCCGCCAGCGCGCGGAGAGCGCCGGCGACAGGCCAGTGGCGGCCCGGAAGGCTGTTTCGGCCGCCAAGGCCCCAAAAAATGGAGAAGCCGGCACATGGCGAGCTTTGACTGAATTTAGGGACATCTTGTCATCTCGCTCTTACAAATTAAATTTGTTGCATACCAGATCTTAATTTGATTTAATTCGCGCCGCACGGCATCTGCTGTGCCCCTTTGCGCTCCTGCTTCTGCGCAAGACCGGCAAGGATCTCCCGTCTCGGCCGGTCTTTTTTTATGCCCACACCCGATACGGCGTGCCCGGCACTGGCGTGACAACGTTGCTGGCAAGCCGCTGATTGCCCTTGGCGCTCACTTGGGCCACCCAGCCCTGCCTATGATCAGGCGCAGCCCAACCCGCCCTGGGAGCCGGGCGGCTCAGCGAAATAGCGCTTACTGCGAGCGCCGACAACGGGCCGGCAGCCATAAAAAAAGCCACCATCGCGGGTGGCTTGCGTTTGCGGCCCTGGAGGCGGCGCAATGCGTCATTAATATTGGCAGCGAGTAACCGGCCCAGTGTTGATGCACCGGATCTGATTGCCGTCTTGTGGTGTCAGAGGCGCAGCTTGCGGCGCCACGTATTGCGGCATTTGACGCCATGCGTTCTGCTGTTGCTGCAGTTGCTGGTTTTGCTGCTGCAATTGCGCGTTGAGCTGCTGCATTTGCTGGACAGTCATCTGCTGATTGAACTGATACATCTGCAACTGCTGATCGGTCATGGCGTCTCTGTATCCGGTTGCCTGACCGTCCGAGTTAAAGCACATGATTCGACTTGGCGAAAGAACCCTGTATCGCTCACATGTCGAATCGCCTGCCATGTAATATCTTCCGTTCACGAAGTTCGGCGCCGCCGAGCTTGCGCAGCCGGCGACCGTTAACGCTAGAAAAAGCGTTGTCATTTTTTTCATGGGTTGTTTCTTGAGCCCTTGTTGCGACGCGCGTTCGTCAGCATCGTCCAAAACCGCTCGCGATTTTCGCAATCGTTGACTCGTCATGCAAGCGGCATTGCGGCAGCCAACTGTCGGCGGCCCCCCCTCGGACAACATGATCTGCCCTATGAGCGGCGTACAGGCATTCGCTCATGAACCGCCTCCACGCCCCAGGCAAGGAAAAACGGATGACGGTGATTGTGCCGCGGGCGGAATAGGATGACTGGCTGGCCTGCCGGGATCCGGAGCGGGCGCGCGAGTTCGACGGCTCCAAGCCGCGGCAGGCTGACCGTGGTACCCGCCGGAGCATCCTGTTCGGCATGCGGTCAGGTTCGGCAGTACCCGCCACTGCCGGCAAAGATGCTGGGAATTGCTGCGTAACAGCCACACAGCGCGTTCGTGGATGTCTGCGAAAGCCGGAGGCCTACTCGGCAGTCACATAGACCAAGACCGCCAGGTCCGCGCCGACCACGTTCGCCTGGATCGTCGGGCTCAGGCTCAGTTCCTTTACCAGCCAAGGCTTGCCGCCAGCGTCCGGCAGACGAATGACCGCACCAATAGCGAGATGCGCGATGGGCGCGTCTGCGGTCAGTTCAGCCACGAGAACGGGGGCGCCGGCGGGCGTGGCGTTGGTTACATCAATGAAGGTGTATTTGAAAGCCATAGCATCTCCTAGGAAGGATCCGCGACCGCGCGCTGAGACTGGCCACTCCGACTTCATCTTGAAGCAGCTTCTCTCAACGAATGGCTGCATTGAGCGACACGTCAAATTAACCGCCGTCGCTGGAAACCAAGACTGCAGATGTGGGACTCCCCGCTGTAGTAGGACTCGACCCGCGTACCGGCCGTTGGCGCGATGCTCGCCGACCTGGCGCCCCCGTTAGCCTCGTCTGGTCTTCGGGGAACTGGATCGGAGCATTGACACTATTTCATCAGGGAAATCACAATGGCGATCACCCCAATTGCCGCAAGGGTAACGATCACAAAGAGCAGCATGGGCTTGTCCGAGCTGGGTAGTTCAGCATCCTTCAAGCCATACGCAAATGCTATCGGGTGCGCACTGATTTCATGCCGGATTTCGTCCTACAGGCGGTTCGTCGTTGCGAGATACCATGACAGCAAGTCGGGGATGCGCCTGCCGCCTCGGGATTTGCGCGTAGGCCGCATGCGGCCAGCCTGAGACCTTTTATTGAGCAGAAGGCACCCGCAACGCGGCCGCCTACATCGCAGCTGCGCGTGGCGCGTTCCCTTGCTTGACTCTCCACAAAACGGAGGAGCGGGCATTCCACCGGGCCGGTTTGAGCCAATCTAATCAAGGCCAGCAGCCTGCGTCGTGCCAACGAGTACTGCCAGGGGCAAGGCAAGGAAATGGAGGCGGTTGACATGAAGACCCACGGCGCTCGCGGGTGGACCCCACTTGAGTCAGAACTGACGTTCTAATGCGTCGCCCCGCCTAAGGCGCAGGCTCTTGTCCGTGTCAACCTATGTCAGGACTTGACACGCTCGGGCACGGCGGGAATGGCCTACACTGGTTGTATAGTCACCCAATAGGAGGCGCCATGGTTGCCTCGCTAGTCGTCCTGCTCGTCGGATTAGCGCTATGCGCGATCGTTGTCTGGGTGCTCCGCGAACATGATCCGACCCTGCTATCGGCACAACAGCGTGCCGTCCAGACATGGTTTGACCACCTGATCCATCGACACTAAGGGCTTATCGTCAAATCATCGCAGCCCGCCACCCGGCGGGCTTTTTGCTGTGCGCAACCTAGCGCCCGATGACCACCTGGAAGACCACGCCGGTCGGAACGGCGACGAGAAAGTAATCCCCGCCAACGCCCACCCACTGGTATCCGCGCGGCGGAGGCGACAGCCGATAGGCGCGCCAGTCATCGATCACGTACTGACGCTGACGGTATTCCGGGGGGACCCTTTCACCCTTGTGCCAGCTGCCAGGGCCCGGACGATCGGCGCGACGATCAGGGCCATACCTTTCGTCCATCTGTTCCCTGCCCCTGTCACCTTCCCAGCCTCTGTCACCTTGCTGATGGTGGTCACCATGCCGGCCGCGGTCGCTGTAGCCGTGCTGGCTATCGTGATCTTGTCCCTGATCATGACCCATGGGTGGCCTTCCGCGATCATCGCCGCCAGGCCCCCTATCTTGGGCATAGCCCGCAATCGAAGTGAGAGTACACGCCGCCAGCGCCAAGCTGGCGAACACCTTGATCTTCCGCATCTCGATCTCCTATAGCCCACGTGTGAGGACCTATGCGATTCAGTCTATCCCGCCCCCCCGCGCCGACACGTTACGAAATCGTAACGTGTGCATCACAAGACCATTGGCGCCCTCACCCGCGCATCTTAGGCGCAACGCACGGACAGCAAGAACGCCGGCGAACTGAGCTCTCACCTGACAAGGTAGAGAATCACCCCCCTGCGGGTGCTTGCGCGGCCAGAGAATCCGGCAAGTCATTGATTTTAAATAGATTAGCAATGCCATGAGCAACCAGCCTCCCTTACCCACCTCAAGAGCGCAAGGCGAGAAGTGATCCTGCGCTCACCAACGTGGGAGCGGACCCAAGAGAAGCATCGCCTCACAGCCGCGCGTGCCAGAGAAGTGCTGCCGAAGGTACCCGGCCGATCTGTTCGACCGCTGGGAGAGCGTTTGGCATGAGGGCCGGTTTGATCTCGTCCCCGACTGCGTAGGAACGCACTACATTCGACACGATGAACAAGGCAATCAAGGCAATCGGACGGTAACGCGGGAGGACTACGCAGAGATTGCTAAGGTCCAACAAGAACGCCCCGGCATATATGTCGTCGTCCATGACCACTCATTCGAAGATAATCGAGCCTGGTTTCGCTTCGCGTTTAAGTGGACTGATACCGGCACGGGTGAGCCGCGCAGTCGAGCAGGCATGCAGTCTTACAGGATCGAATCGGGCAAGCTCTCCGCAGGTCAAATAAGGCTTCCGATGGCCCGGCGGTGTCGCCTCTGAAGCGGCGTCCGCCAGGGCTTGCTACGGACGGATGCGCAGGCGCCATGGTCTCGTTATCTGCGCCGGCCGTCCAGCCGAGCATCGGTGGAAAACCGGGCAACTACCCAATCGAATCCGGAAGCGTAAGCGGTGAGCGCATCTCCATCGAAGCGAGCCACTGGCTCGGAAATCAGGTGCGTATGGAGGGTCGCATTCATAGCCCAACCAGGATGTCCGGCACCTATACGCAAACAGCGGCCGCTGGCGCTTGCCAATGGGACGCCACGAAGAAGTCATCAGGAACGATCCTAAACCGAGACGACAGGCACGCCCACCGGCAACTCGGCGCCCCCCTTCCCCGATCAGCCGCAGTGCCGCGACTCGCCTCCCAGGTCGCGGCAATTTTTGTGCGGTACAACCTGTCCTGGAAGGCCTGTGGGACCCCGCCCTCTGGCGGCCGGCGGCGGCCGCGCCTACAACGGATGCAGAAACCCCACCGGAGCTCAGTATGCCGCCGCGCGCTCGTCACGCCAGGGGCCCCTCAGATTTGAGGCTGCCGTTTCCTGCGCATATGATGGAAACTGAGGCGGCGCCACTCGCGCCACGAAGGAAGGCGCCATGACCGCATCCCCCGGTGGAATCAACTGCGACTTCACAATGAAAGCCCTCCATATCGCTTCCTTTTTCCTCGCTACAGCCGCGCTATCCGCTCAAGCAGTTGAAGCGCCTGACAGCCAATGGCAGCGCGTTGGGTTGTCGCTATCCGAGCTTGTTGCACGTGGTTACGGCATTGCCGCGGTTACGAACGACTCGACTCCAATCGGGGTAGCAACCGAAACGTTCTTCCTCCAAAGGGGCGAAAGCGCGTACAAATGCATCGAGGTTCATGCCTATGATTCCAAGGCGAAAAAATCTGCAGTG
Source organism: Cupriavidus sp. GW822-FHT02D05 (assembly GCF_058802485.1). Classification (NCBI taxonomy): domain Bacteria; kingdom Pseudomonadati; phylum Pseudomonadota; class Betaproteobacteria; order Burkholderiales; family Burkholderiaceae; genus Cupriavidus; species Cupriavidus sp. GW822-FHT02D05. The sequence continues at coordinate 83,512 of NZ_JBXAOE010000002.1, forward strand.
CTTTTTGATTGCTTTGAACTCGTTACGCCCTACGTAACGCCTCGCACCAAGTGAGGCAAGTATGCGGGACAGGGCGCGCCGTCATGCGTCACCCTACACAGCCTATCTGCACACCCCTGCCGCCGCCTTCAGCCTGACCTCGTAGCCGGCACGCAGCGCCAGCTCGGCCAGGTCCTTGTCGCGCCAGCGCTCGATGAAGTTGAACAGCCAGCGCACGATGGCCCAGTCGGGCAGGCCGCAGGCGAACACAACGCCGAACAGCGCCACCAGGCCGATGTAGTCGTGCATCCGGGCCTGCAGCCCGAACTTCTGCACGACCGCCGCGCCGGCTACGGCAGCGCCGCCAATTGGTTCGGGCATTTGTGACCCCGGCAAAGAAGAAGCCAGCTCGGGGCGAGCCATGGCTTTGCGTCATTGCTGCCTATCCGGGCAGCGCGGAAACTGGCTTTGTGTGGAGAAAATGCTGAGGGGTGGGGAGTCATTCGAGGAACCCAAACGATCCCCCAATATTGGGGAATCAAAGAACGCAGACCGGCCGTACACTGCTTCCAACGTGTGCACCGCACCATGAGGCCGCTATGAGCATCTTCCTGCTGGGCTTCCTCGTCTTCGAGGCGCTCTGGTTCTTCCCATTCCGGAAGGTTTTCCGGACGGCTCGCTTCGAGTCGGGCTACGAGTATCTAGCCCTGATACCTGTATTTGGGCCTCTGGCCTGCGTCTGGATTCTCGCATTTAGGCCTTGGCCGCTGAAGTCGAGACTGGTGCGCACGCTGGCGCCCTAGACGAAAAAGCCACCCGGAGGTGGCCAAGAGCAGCAGCCGGTCAGGGCTGCGGAAAAGAGAAAGCCACCCGAAGGTGGCTGCATTCCGGCAAATCGGTTCTGGTTCTACTGTGGTCGCTTTATCTGTGGAAGCGACTCCTGGAATCCGTGGAGCAAACAGCCGACGAGCGCCGGACCGTAGTTGCTATCCGGACTATCTGGGATCTTCCATTCGAAGAAGCCATCCTCGGCAAAGGTTGCGTTCCCCTGATCCTCGATCAGAATCACGTGGAATGGGACCAGCCGGATCATCTCATCCGCGCCTAGAATGAAGCGCGAGAATTGGTACCGCCCCACGAGGCGTCCATCCCACTTCGCAAAGCCGAACTGGGCATAAACGCGGCCGAAGCTAGTATTGAGCTCGAAACTCTCTCTCTCGTCACCCGGCAAAGCTGGGCCTTCCACCGCGGCGCGGGCCATGAATCCCTCCTGAGCAAGACATTCGCCCACGAACTTCATGAACCGCCTCGCCTGCGCGCGAAGCATCTCGGCGCGCATGGCGTTTTTCTTGGCGGCGTCGCCCTGCACTTTTGTGGCTTCCATGTCAGCTTCATGAGAGTGAAGTGATGCTCAGTCTCCGACGCGCTGGCGGTGTCTGCAATAGCCCTTTATGGGGGAATGTAGATCGCTGGATCGGGGTGGTGTGGCGAAACGACAAATACGGAAATCCCACAAGAGGAAATGCGCCATAGGACTGGCGACAATGGTTTCCAGCAGCAGGCACACGGGCCCGGGGAGACTCCGAAAGCACCGATCCAATCGTTGCTGCTACCCACGCCCCTTTGATGGTGCGCGTCTCGCCGGCATCCTGATACGTAAACCTCCCAAATGCAGTGCCGCGAGCATATTGGAATGCAAATGACTGCCATACCAATTGAGCGTGAGGCCGCGAGATGGTTGCCGACGCCAAGCGCGTTCGCGTCGCCGCAGAGGCCCGCGCCGCCGGTATGCAGCATGTGCAATGGCCGAGGCGAGATCAGCGGCTTCGTCGGCGCCGATTGCGGGCTACCAGACTGATCCGTGCCCGGACTGCGCCGCTCGCCGGCGCCGTGCGAACACCCCAATAGGATAGCCAACTACGACGATATCTCCTGCGAGACATGCGGCCATGTGCTGACGGATGAACAGACCCGCGTTATCGAGTTTGTCTGCGGTCAATATGAGCACCGCGGACTAACTGGCGGCCCCAATGCCTTGCGGCCCCTCTTGGCCGGCCATTCTCGTGACGTGACGAAAATGGCCGCCGACCATATCGGTGATGCCACCGAAAAGGCCGCAGAGCAGCCCAGCGAGGACAAGCGCGATGCCGAGCGGTATCGGTGGTTGCGTCGGGCCGGAAACACCAAGGCTATAGCGATAGTTGACGCGGCTTGCCCTGTGGAGATGGACGCCGCCATGCGCGCCGCAATCGCCAAGGGAGAGACGAAGTGATCGCCGCGCGCAATTCAGCAGCGGCCCTTCTTCGCTTGCCCAGGCGGGCAAAAGGACTCATTCCCGCCTTGGTCAACTCGACAATTCCCCTTCTTGGCTTGCCCGGGAGGGCAGCCGTTGCCTTGGCCACTGCCGTAGCCATCGTCATAAGGAAGCACTGCACAGCCGCTGAGCAGTGCGCCACAGGTGATCAGCAGCAAAAGAATGGGTTTCATGGCTCGTTTCGCAGGGGAACTATTGATTTCGAGACAGCATACCAGTCGCAATCCACCTCATCGCGAACACGGGATGCGAAGCAATTCAATGATCCGCCGCCATGCCTCGAGTGCTCGGCCACTGACCGTTACCGTCACTATCGTGACTCTGCGCCACACCCTCACTGAGGCCGCCCACATCGCACTTCCCCAGCCCGAATGCATCTTCATACGGGGACGCGACGCAAAGCCTGAGAAATGCGCCGCAGGCAACGGCGATGGCGAGAACGGTGATCATTGGTCGGCAATCGAATTTGGGCGTCGGGGGCAAACAGGCTACCAGCATCAACCAATTTCGATTGCAAAGAATAGTCAACAAAAGCCGAGGTGTTCGCAAGATCCGCCGCAAATACAAGACGCTCGGCTTCTGCTGCGGCGCCATGGGCTTCAGAAGGCTGCTTCCCAGGTGGGCAACATGGTGGCCACCTTTCCCTGCGCGCGCCAGCCTGTTGCGGACTCCGCAAAGTGCGCCATTTCGTGGGGGCAGAACGTGGGGCTGCTATGGGGCCGGAGCGCCGATGATAAGTGAAATGGGAGTAGCAGAGTGCAACGAGGCGATTGCCACAAATCACCTGCTAAGCCTTGTGGGGCCTAGCTTTGCAGGCTGAAGTGATGCGGAAATGCGGGAGTTGAGGCGAATAAGTGACGTAAAAAAGACTTTGGTGCGAGGGAGGGGACTCGAACCCCTACACCATTGCTGGCGTCAGGACCTAAACCTGGTGCGTCTACCAATTTCGCCACCCTCGCAGTCCCTGCGGCGTGCATCCCTGACGGGAGGCCGCTGTGCTCGTTGTCTTACAGGCGTGCCGGGCAGCGTGAGAAATATCACAAGAGCACAAAAGCAAACAGGCGGCTGAAACTGCCCGCCTGGCTGGTGTTACCTGTGCTGCCGGCGCACTTTGCGCATGCAGCGCAACGAGGCAGCGGATTCTAGCGCAAAGCGCCGCTGGAATCCAGTCCCTCGTACTGCCCGGGGCATCTCGCCGGTTAGGCCTTGGCGGCGACCTTGGTTTTGATGAATGCCAGCACCAGGACGGTGGCGCAGGCTTCCAGCGCGGCGACGAAGTACAGGCCGGACGAGAGCTGGCCGGTGCTGGTTTTGAACCAACCGATCATGTAGGGCGCGACGAAGCCGGCAAGGTTGCCGATGGAGTTGATGAGGGCGATGCCGCCGGCGGCAGCGGTGCCGGCGAGGAAGGCGGAGGGCAGCGACCAGAAGACCGGGAAGGCGGCGAGGATGCCGACGGAGGCGATGGTGAGCGCCACCATGGCGAGCACAGCGCTGTGCAGCCACATGCCGGTGAGCACAAGGCCGGCGGCGGCCATCAGGGTGGCTAGCGCGCAGTGCAGGCGGCGTTCGCCGGTGCGGTCGGAGTGGATGCCGTTCCAGACCATGGCGAGGGTGCCTGCGATGAAGGGGATGGCGGAGACGAGGCCGATCTGCAGGTTGCCCTTGACGCCGAGCTCTTTGATGATGGATGGCGACCAGAAGGCGATGGTGGCGTTGCCGCTGACCACGCAGAAGTAGATGGCGGCGCAGATCCAGACGCGCGAGTTGGTGAAGGCGGCGCGCAGCGAGGAGTGCTTGGCGGGGTCGCGGTTTTCGGCTTCGATCTCGCGGGTGACGAGGTCGCGCTCGCTGGGGGAGAGCCATTTGGCGCTGATGGGCTTTTCAGGCAGGAACATCAGCACCGCGATGCCGGCAAGCACGGAGGGGATGCCTTCGATGACGAACAGCCATTGCCAGTTGGCGAGGCCGTCGACGCCTTCCATGCTGCTCATGATGAAGCCGGCGAGCGGGCCGCCGATGACGCCGGCGATGGCGAACGAGGTCATGAACAGGCCGTTGATGCGGGCGCGGCGCTGAGCGGGGAACCAGTAGGTGAGGTAGAGCACGACGCCGGGAAAGAAGCCGGCTTCGAACACGCCGAGCAGGAATCGCAGGGCGTAGAACTGCATGGGGGTCTTGACGAAGATCATCGCCATGGAGGCAAAGCCCCACAGGATGGTGATGCGGGCGAGCGTGCGGCGCGCGCCGATTTTTTCCAGCAAGAGATTGCTGGGCACTTCGAACAGGAAGTAGCCGATGAAGAAGATGCCGGCGCCGAAACCGTACACGGCTTCGCTGAATTGCAGGTCTTGCAGCATCTGCAGCTTGGCAAAGCCGACATTGACGCGGTCGATCCAGGCGAGCACGAACAGGAACACCAGGAAGGGAATCAGCCGCACCGCGATCTTGCGGTAGGCCTCGTTGCGCTCTGCCGGGGTGTGGGCCGGGCTTTCCAGGGCGCCAGGGGCGCCGGTCATCACGGAAGACATCGGTGGTACTCCTTGGGTGTTGATTGACGGGGCCGCGCTGCCTGGTCGCGGCCCTCGGTCTTTTCTGCTGGCTACTACGTGTTACTGCAGCGCGGCTTCGATGGCGCCGGCCACCTGCAGCACGCGCGCGTCGCGCCCGTTCAGGCCGCCGACGCTCAGCCCCATGCCCTGCTCCGCCGCCGGCATCGGCAGCGATACGGCGCAGCCGTCGAGGAAGTTGAGCACGCTGGGGTTGCGCAGCACGAGGCCGTTGGTGGCGAAGAAGGCTTCGTCGCTTTGCAGGGCATCGAGCCGTGGCGGGCGCACGGCAACCGTGGGCATCAGCCAGGCGTCGGCTTCGCGCAGCAGGTCGGCGGCGCGAGCCTGCATGGCGCGGCGCTCGGCCAGCAGTTCGATGTAGTCGGCGGCGCCGAGTTGCTCGCCGCGGCGGATGCGCATGGCAACGCGCTGGTCGTAGGCATCGCCGCGTTCGGCCAGCAACTGCTTGTGCCAGTGCCAGGCTTCGGCTGCCGTGAGGCCGCCGGCGGCGTTGATCTGCGGCAGCCGCTTGAGCTCGGGGAATTCGAACGGGATGATCTGCGCACCGAGCCGGGAGAGCGTGGCGAGCGTGGCGTCGAAGGCCTGGGCGACTTCGGCGTCGAGGCCGTCGCACACGAAATCGCGGGTCACCAGCAGACGCAGCCCGGCCAGCGGCGCGGGGCGGCTGTCCAGCGTTTCGCCGCTGACGATGGCGTCGAACGCGGCGCAGCAGGCAACCGAGCGCGCCAGCGGGCCGGCGGAGTCGAGCGAGGTCGACAGTGGCACGGCGCCGGCCAGCGGCACGCGGCTTGCGGTGGGCTTGAAGCCGGTCAGGCCGCAGAACGCGCTGGGGATGCGGATGGAGCCGCCGGTGTCGGTGCCGAGCGCCGCAACGGCCATATCGAGCGCCACGCTGAGCGCGCCACCGGACGTGGAGCCACCCGCGATGCGTGCTTCGTCGAAGGGCGTGCGGGGCGTGCCATAGTGCGGGTTCAGGCCGAGGCCGGAGAACGCGAACTCGCTCATGTTGGTGCGCCCGATCAGCACGGCGCCGGCGGCGCGCAGGCGCGCCACCACGGGCGCGTCGGCGCTGGCGGGCTCGCCTGTGAGCGCCTTCGACCCGGCCCGGGTCACCTGCCCTTTTACGTCGAACAGGTCCTTGATGGAGACCGGCAGCCCGGCCAGCGGCGATGCCACCAGCCCTGCGGCCCGTGCCTGGTCGGCGGCGCGGGCTGCGGCCAGCGCGCCGGCGCCGTCGACCTCCAGGAAGGCGGTGCCGCCAGCGTTACGGTGGCCGTCGATGCGAGCCAGTGCCTGCTCGGTCAGCGCAACGCTGGTGGTGCGCCCGGCGGCCAGGTCGGCGGCGAGCGCGGCGATGGTTGGCAGCGCGGTGCTCATGGTGCGACCGCCAGGCATGCCACGCGATAAGCATGGCGCAGCGTGCGCTTGCGCACCGGATCGTGGAGCTCGACTTCAAAGGCTTCGCCGCTGCCCAGTTCGCCAATCACGGCTTGCGTGCCGCAGAACATGGCGGTGCCCACCGGCAGCTTGTCTTCGCCGGTGAGGCGCTGGATCAGGTCGCGCGGGTCCAGCAGGCGCGTGACCAGCCCTTCCTGATAGAGCTCGCGCAGGCCGTTGCGGGTGCGCCAGCAGCGCATCTGCAACTGGTCCCAGTGCGCGGCCACGTCGTCAAAGCGCCAGACTTCGCTGCCCAGGGGCTTGGCGCACATCTGCTTGGAGACGGTGACGTCATAGGCTTCGACCTTGCGGTCGGTGTGGTCGGAGCCCACGCCGATGTACATCGCGTCCTTGGCCGCCAGCAGCACGAACTCGATTTCGCCGGAGGAGTCTTCGCGCGGCACCTCGAGCAGCGCGTCGGTGGTCAGCAGCGAAGCGGCCAGCGGGTAGAAGCACGGCACGGTGGTCGGCGGCTTGACGCCGATCTCTTCGAGCTCGCGGATGTGGTGGTTGACGGCGTCGGCGTCGCGGCCGGTCCAGCCGGCGATGATGAGGCGCTGGATATCGAGGACGAGTTCACCCTCGCCGGCTACGTGGAATTGAAGTGTCGGCATTGCTCACTACCTGTTGCGGATGTTGCGGAGAAAAACGGTCAGATGGTCCGGATGATGTTCTTCCGGAATTCGTCAATGTGTTCACGGATGGCCTCGCGCACCGCCGGCACGTCGCGCCGCTCCAGGGCATCGATGATCACCCTGTGCTCCTGGTAGACGTTCTCCAGGTGCTGCGGGTCGGACAGCGAGAGGAACCAGAAGCGCGCCTGCTTCTCGTGCAGGCCGCGCAGCAGGTCGGCCAGCACGCGATTGCGCGAGGCGGCCGACATGGCGGTATGGAATTTGAGGTCGAGCGCGGCCAGGCCGGTGATGTCGCGCCGCGCGATCAGGTCGGGCGAGCGGTCGACGATCTCGCGCATGGCCTTGAGATCGCTCTCGTGGGCGCGCTCGCAGGCCAGCGTGGCGCACAGCACTTCGTTGGTGGCGCGCACTTCGATCATGTCGAGCACTTCGTTGAGCGACAGCGGCGAGACCAGCACGCCCTTGCGCGGCAGGATCGACACCAGCCCTTCCACTTCCAGCCGGTGCAGCGCCTGGTGCACGGGGGTGCGGCCAATGCCGAGCAAGGCCGCGACCTGGGCTTCGTTGAGCGGCTCGCCAGGACGGAATTCGCAGGAAATGATGCGCCGCTTGATCTCGGCATAGGCCTGCTCGCGCAGCGCGGCGCCGGTGGCGGCGCGCGAGGCTGGCTCAGGGGTGTGATCGGCGCCGCCGACCAGCCGGATCGGGTTCGACATGGTGATTCCCGCAATGTTGAAGTTGTTGTGATACTAGTCTGATATTTCACTGATCGTCAACAAATCAGGAATGCGGGTAAACACTGAAAGAGAACGACTCGGCTGCATTTCACTGTCGCGCATGCGCCGCATGTCTCACCCACCCACAAACAGGCAAGCTCCCTGGAAGCCTTATAAAACAAGGCACTCGACCGAAGTGAGAAAACTCGCGCTCCCAAATCGGAGGGCCGGCGCATCGCCGCTATTCCCAAAGAAAGACGACCCGAATATCATGGACGGAAACCATATAAATCGATAATCGATTCGGTCGTATATTGGTGCAATATGCATTCATCGTGGTGCAGGTCTTCCCAGCGATGGTGCCCGTCACCGATACGAGGACTCGGCGGAACGCGAACATGAACCGGCAAGACCATCAGGAAAACGGCGGCGAAGCGCCGGCCAGCGGCACGGAAAGCGGCGAAAAAAAGGCTCGTCCAGACCCGCTTTTCAATCAATCGTTGGAGAAGGGGCTGGAAGTGCTGCGGGCTTTCAGCGCAGTCCATCGCACCCTCACGCTGGCCGAACTGGCCAGCCTGACCAGCATGACCAAAAGCTCCGCGCAACGCACCGTGCATACGCTGGAAACGCTGGGCTATGTGGCCAAGCACCCGCAGACGCGGCGCTTCCGGCTGACGCCCAAGGTGATGGAGATCGGCTACAACTACCTGTCCGCCGACGCGCTGATCCAGGCCGCCAGCCCTTACCTGTCGCAGCTCGCCAATGCCAGCGGCGAGACCGCCAACCTGACCGAGCCGGTGGGGCTGGAAATGGTCTACGTGGCGCAGTTGATGACGTCGAAGTACATCCCGGTGCTGACGCCCGTTGGCATGCGCATCCCGATGTACTGCACCAGCAGCGGCCGCGCGTACCTGAGCACATTGCCCGACGATCAGGTGATGGCCATGCTCGAGGACTCGGCCCGGGTGGCGCGCACGCCGGCCACGCTGACCGATGTGGCGGCGATCTTCGAGACGGTGGTGGCTTGCCGGAAGGTGGGCTACGCCTGCAACAACGAGGAGTTGTTCCTGGGCGATATGGGCGTGGGCGCGGCCATCGTCAACAGCCAGGGGCAGGCGGTGGGCGCGGTGCATGTGTCGCCACCGGCCAGCCGCTGGAGCATGGCCGAGGCGCAGAAAAAGCTGGCGCCGATGGTGATCGAATGCGCCTGGGCGATCTCGCGTTCGATCGCTCACTGAGTCACCACGGCGCCAGAACGACTTAGCGCGCGTGCTCCAGCATCGCTTGCAGCAGCACATTGGCGCCGGCCTCGATATGCTCGGGCAGCGCGTCTTCCAGCTCGTTGTGGCTGATGCCGTCCTTGCACGGCACGAAGATCATGCCAGTGGGCGCGCGCTGCGCCACGTACACGGCGTCGTGCCCGGCGCCGCTGACCACGTCCATGTGCGGCAGCCCCAGCGCGGCCGCGGCGCGGCGCACGCTGTCCACGCATGCCGGCGCGAACACGCAGGGCTCGAACTTCACCACCTGGCTGATCGACACTTCCACCGCGCCACGCTGCGCAATCTGCGCGAACGACGCGCGCATGGCGGCGTCCATGCGGTCCAGCCCGGCCTGCGAGAGATTGCGCAGGTCCACGGAAAAGTCCACGCGGCCCGGAATCACGTTGCGTGAGTTGGGCGTGACCTGCACGTAGCCTACCGTGCCGCGCCCGTGCGGGGCCTCATCCACGGCGATGCGATTGACTTCATCGATCATGCGGGCGGCCGCCAGCATGGCGTCGTGGCGCAGCGCCAGCGGCGTGGGGCCGGCGTGGGCGTCCATGCCGGTCACGGTCACGTCGTACCATTGCTGGCCGAGCGCGCCGGAAACCACGCCGATCGGCAGCCCGGTGGCTTCCAGCACCGGCCCCTGCTCGATATGCGCCTCGAAATAGGCCGCGAACATGCCGCCCGGCACTTCGCCCACGGGCTGCTCGCCGCGGTAGCCGATCTGCTCCAGCGCCTCGCCCACGCTAATGCCGTCAAGGTCGCGCTGGGCGCGGATGAACGCCGCCTCGAACACGCCGGCGAAGGCACCCGAGCCCATCATCACGGGCGTAAAGCGGGTGCCCTCCTCGTTGGTCCAGAACGCTAGCTCCAGCGGCGCGCGGGTGACGATGCCCAGGTCGTTGAGCGTGCGCATCACCTCCAGGCCAGCCAGCACGCCGAAATTGCCGTCGAACTTGCCGCCCGAGGGCTGGGTGTCGATGTGGCTGCCGGTGGCCACCGCGGCCGCATGAGGATCGCTCCCGGCACGGCGCGCGAACACGTTGCCTACCTCGTCGGTGCGCACATCGAGCCCGGCCGCGCGGCACCAGCCGACCACCAGGTCGCGGCCCTGGCGGTCCAGCTCGGTCAGCGCGATGCGGCACACGCCGCCCTTGGGCGTGGCGCCGATCTGCGCGAGGTCCATCAGCGATTGCCACAGGCGTGCTGCGTTGATGCGGGGAAGGTGTTGCTGATCCATGTCGGAAAGCCGGTTGGTTGGGAGTCAGACGGAGAAGTCAGCAATAAACAGGCCATGGCATGAACGCCAGCGGAATAAGGCTCGGGCACAGGCAGTGGCATAGGCATAGGCATAGGCACTGGCATATGACTTGCTTAACTGGTTCCGTCTCCCCTTCCCCCACCCAGGAGCTTTGCCCGTGACCGTTTTCTCTTCCGACTCCGCAAGAAGCGTAAAACCCGGCCTGAAGTCCATCGCCGCCGCTGCCGCGATCACCGCCGTCTCGATCCTCGCCTTGCCGGGCACCGCGATAGCCGAGAAGGTACTGCGCATCGGCATGACCGCCGCCGACATCCCGCGCACGCTGGGCCAGCCCGACCAGGGTTTCGAAGGCAACCGCTTCACCGGCATCCCGATGTACGACGGGCTGACCCAGTGGGACCTGTCCAAGGCCAACGGCCCCAGCCTGCTGATTGCCGACCTGGCCACGGAATGGAAGGTCGATGCCAAGGACAAGACCAAGTGGATTTTCAAGCTGCGCCCCGGCGTGAAATTCCACGACGGCTCGCCGTTCAACGCCGACGCCGTGGTGTGGAACGTGGGCAAGGTGCTCGACAAGACCGCCAAGCAGTTCGATCCCAGCCAGGTTGGCGTGACCGCCTCGCGCATGCCGACGCTGCGCTCGGCCAGGAAGATCGACGACCTCACGGTGGAGCTGGCTACGTCGGAGCCAGACTCCTTCCTGCCCTATAACCTGAGCAACCTGTTCATGGCCTCGCCCACGCAGTGGGACAAGAAGCTGGCTGCCGTGCCGGCCTTGGTGACCGATCCGGCCGAGCGCTCCAAGCAAGCCTGGGTGGCCTTTGCCGCCGATGCTTCCGGCACCGGCCCCTTCAAGATGAGCCGCTTCGTGCCGCGCGAGCGCCTGGAGATGGTGAAGAACGCGCAGTACTGGGACGCGAAGCGCCTGCCCAAGATCGACAAGGTGGTGATGCAGCCGATGCCCGAGGCCAACGCCCGCACCGCCGCGCTGCTGTCGGGCCAGGTCGACTGGATCGAGGCGCCGGCACCGGATGCCGTGGCGCAGATCAAGAGCCGTGGCTTTGAGGTCTACGCCAATGCCCAGCCGCATATGTGGCCGTGGCAGCTGTCGTTCGCGCCCGGATCTCCCTGGCTCGACAAGCGCGTGCGCCAGGCGGCCAACCTGTGCGTGAACCGCGAGGGCCTGAAGACCTTGCTGGGCGGCTACATGGCCGAATCCAAGGGCATCGTCGAAAAGGGCAACCCGTGGTGGGGCAACCCCACGTTCGATATCAAGTACGACGCCAACGCCGCGCGCAAGCTGATGCAGGAGGCCGGCTACTCGGCCGCCAAGCCGATGAAGGTAAAGGTGCAGGTGTCGGCCTCGGGCTCCGGCCAGATGCAGCCGCTGCCGATGAACGAGTACGTGCAGCAGAACCTGAAGGCGTGCTTCATCGACGTCGACTTTGACGTGGTCGAGTGGAACACGCTGTTTACCAACTGGCGCATCGGCGCCAAGGACCCGAGCGCGCATGGCGCCAACGCCATCAACGTGAGCTTCGCGGCGATGGACCCGTTCTTCGCCATGGTCCGTTTTGTCAGCACCAAGACGCAGCCGCCGGTCTCGAACAACTGGGGCTACTTCGGCAACGCGGAGTTCGACAAGCTGATCGAGACGGCGCGCACGTCGTTCGACGAGAAGGCGCGCGACACGGCGCTGGCCAAGCTGCATGCCCGCATCGTGGAAGAAGCGCCTTTCGTGCTGATCGCCCATGACGTAGGCCCGCGCGCGATCTCCAGGAAGGTCAAGGGCGTGGTGCAGCCGCAGAGCTGGTTTATCGACATCGCCACCATGTCGATGGACTGAGCCGTGCTGCACGCCGAGCACCAAGCCGTGCACTAAGCGAACTGCGCGCGTGGCCGGTCCCGGGCCGGCCACGCGCAGCGCAATCCAGAAGATGCCCGGCCGGCATGCATCGGCCGGGCTCCCCCGAGAAACCACGGCAGGCAACGCTCGCCTTCCTTCCCGGCCACGAACATGCTCTACCTGCTCCGCCGCATCGTCTACGCGATCCCCATCCTGCTCGGGGTCGCCCTGCTCTGCTTCTCGCTGGTCCATATCGCGCCAGGCGACCCGCTGGTGTCGGTGCTGCCGCCCGACGCCTCCGAGGACCTGCGCCGCCAGCTTACCGCGCTCTACGGCTTCGATAAGCCCTTCCTCGAGCAATTCCTGCACTGGCTCACCCGCGCGCTGCACGGCGACCTGGGCACCTCCATCGCCACCAACCGCCCGGTGATGAGCGAGGTGCTGACGGCGGTGATCAACTCGGTCCGGCTGGCCGCGGTGGCCACGCTGATCGGCTTTACCTTCGGCTGCCTGTTCGGCTTCGTGGCGGGCTACTTCCGCGATTCCGCGGCGGACCGCACGGCCTCCTTCCTGTCGGTCTTCGGCGTGAGCATGCCGCACTACTGGCTGGGCATGGTGCTGGTGATCGTGTTCTCCGTGTTCCTCGGCTGGCTGCCCGCCACCGGCGCCGGCCCTGGTGGCTCCAGCGACTGGGCATGGAACTGGGAGCATATCCAGTACATGGTGCTGCCGGCGGTGACGATGTCGGTGATCCCGATGGGCATCGTGGCGCGCACCATCCGCGCGCTCGTGGCTGAAATCCTCTCGAACGAATTCATCGTCGGCCTCAAGGCACGCGGCTTGTCGGAGGTGGCGGTGTTCCGCCATGTGCTGAAGAACGTGGCGCCCACCGCGCTGTCGGTGATGGGCCTGCAGCTCGGCTACCTGCTGGGCGGCTCGATCCTGATCGAGACGGTGTTCTCCTGGCCTGGCACGGGCTTCTTGCTCAACTCGGCGATCTTCCAGCGCGATTTTCCACTGCTGCAAGGGACCATCCTTGTGCTCGCCGTGTTCTTCGTGTTGCTGAACCTGCTGGTCGATGCGCTGCAGACCTTGTTCGACCCGCGCATCCAGCGCAACTGACGCCATCAAGGAAACCCGGGAGCCCCCATGGAAATGACTCTGAAAAAGCCCGCCCTTGTGCCCGTCGTGCAGCGCTCGCCCGGCTACTGGGCCACGGTGGGCAAACGCCTGCTGCGCAACAAGCTGGCCATGCTGGCCGCGCTGATCCTGCTGGCGCTGGTGCTGATGGCGATCTTCGCGCCCGTGCTGATGCCGGCCGATCCGTACACCGCCTCGATCATGAAGCGCCTCAAGCCGATCGGCACCGAGCACTACCTGCTTGGCACCGACGAGCTGGGGCGCGACTTGCTGTCCCGCCTGATGCTGGGCGCGCGGCTGTCGCTGTTCATGGGCATCACGCCGGTGCTGATCGCCTTTGTGATCGGCAGCGCGCTGGGCATCGTCGCGGGCTACGCCGGCGGCTGGACCAATACCGTGATCATGCGGCTGGTCGACATCCTGTACGCCTTCCCCTCGGTGCTGCTGGCCATCGCGCTGTCGGGCACGCTGGGCGCGGGCGTGGGCAATGCGCTGTTGTCGCTCACCATCGTGTTCGTGCCGCAGATCGTGCGCGTGGCGGAGAGCGTGACCACGCAAGTGCGCAATCGCGAGTTCGTCGATGCGGCGCGCGCCTCGGGCGCGTCGTCGCTGACCATCGTGCGTGCCCACGTGCTCAACAATGTGCTGGGGCCAATCTTTGTCTACGCCACCAGCCTGATCTCGGTGTCGATGATCCTGGCCTCGGGCCTGTCTTTCCTCGGCCTCGGCGTCAAGCCGCCCGAGCCGGAATGGGGCCTGATGCTCAACACGCTGCGCACAGCGATTTATACGCAGCCGCTGGTTGCCGCCCTGCCCGGCGCCATGATCTTCCTGACCTCGATCTCCTTCAACCTGCTCGCCGATGGCATTCGCTCGGCGATGGAAATCAAGGACTGATGCCATGATGGAAACCTTGCAAGACACGGTACCCGATGCATTGGCCAACACCGACGTCGGCGGCCCCGCGCAACCGCTGGTGATCGCGCGCGACCTGATCAAGCACTTCCCGCTCAAGTCGAAACTACCCTGGCGCAGCGGTGGCGAAGTCCGCGCCGTCGACGGCGTCAGCTTCGAAGTGAGAAAGGGCGAAACGCTGGGCGTGGTCGGCGAATCCGGCTGCGGCAAGTCCACCACCGCGCGGCTGCTGATGCAGCTGATCGAGCAAAACAGCGGCGAGCTCATTTTCGATGCGCTGGGCGTGGGATCGGCGCAGTTGCCGATGAAGCGCTACCGCAGCCAGGTGCAGATGGTGTTCCAGGACAGCTACTCCTCGCTCAATCCGCGCCTGACCATTGAGGAATCCATCGCCTTTACGGCGCGCGTGCACGGCATCGACGCGGCCGAAGCCAGCGCGCGCGCGCGCGCCCTGCTGGATCGCGTGGGCCTGGAGCCGGCGCGCTTTGCCGGGCGCTATCCACACGAGCTCTCCGGCGGACAGCGCCAGCGGGTGAATATCGCGCGGGCGCTGGTGCTGCGCCCGCGCCTGGTGATCCTCGATGAAGCCGTGTCGGCGCTGGACAAATCGGTGGAGGCGCAGGTGCTGAACCTGCTGCTCGACCTCAAGGCCGAGTTCGACCTTACCTACGTCTTCATCAGCCACGACCTGAACGTGATCCGCTACCTATGCGACCGCGTGATGGTGATGTACCTGGGCAAGGTCGTGGAGGTGGGCGACACCGAAACGCTCTACGCCAACCCCGCGCACCCCTACACGCGTGCGCTGCTGGCCTCGATGCCGGCGATGGACCCGGATCACCGCACCCAGGTTGCGCCGCTGGCGGGAGACCCGCCCAACCCGATCAACCCGCCATCCGGCTGCAGCTTCCATCCGCGCTGCGCCATGGCACAGGACGTTTGCTCGCGCCGCGCGCCGCAGTTGTCCGACGCGCTCGCGGGACATCCGGTGGCCTGCCTGATGGCGAACGCGGACGGCGGCCACAGCCGGCAGATGCCCGCGGCCGCCAGCCCGCTCGTTGCAGCACCCTGAGGGCCAAATCGTGAATGCACCCGTGATTGCACCCGTGAATGCACCCGTGACCGTACCCTCGAACGTACCCATGACCGCACCCAACCACAGCCCCGAACCCCATGCAGCCGCCCCCATGGTGTCGGTGCGCGACCTGCGCGTGACCTTCTCCGGCGGCGGCAAGACCATTCGCGCCGTCAGCGGCGTGTCGCTTGCGGTGGCGCCTGGCGAGACGCTCGCCCTGATCGGCGAATCCGGCTCCGGCAAAAGCGTGACGCTGCGCGCGCTGATGCGCCTGCACCCGCCGCGCCGCACCCGCATGGAAGGCGAGATCCGCATCGACGGCACCGACGTCACCGCCCTCGATGGCCGTGGCCTCGCCCGGCTGCGCGGCGGCAAGGTAGCGATGGTGTTCCAGGAACCATTGCTGGCGCTGGACCCGGTCTACACGATCGGCCAGCAGATCATCGAATGCATCCGCACCCACGCCCGCGTGTCCGCGGCCGAGGCGCGCCAGCGTGCGCTGCGCGCGCTGGAGTCCGTGCGCATTCCCAGCCCGGAGCGGCGCCTGGCGGCTTATCCGCACGAGATGTCCGGCGGCATGCGCCAGCGCGCCATGATCGCGCTGGCGCTGTCGGCCAACCCCAAGGTCCTGCTGGCCGACGAGCCAACCACCGCGCTGGACGCCACCGTGCAGATCCAGGTGCTGATCCTGCTGCGCGAGCTGCAACGCGAGCTTGGCCTGTCGATCGTGTTCGTCACCCATGACATCGGCGCGGCCGTGGAAATCGCCGACCGCGTCGCCGTGATGTACGGCGGGCGCATCGTCGAGGAAGGCCCGATCCGCACCATCCTGCGCGCCGCGCGCCATCCTTATACGCAGGCGCTGCTGCAAAGCCGCCAGCACGGCATGGACCGCGGCCAGCGGCTGCAGACCATCGCCGGCTCGCCGCCCGATCTGTCGGCCCTGCCGCCGGGCTGCAGCTTTGCCCCACGCTGCCCGCACGCGCGCGCGCAATGCCTGGAGGCGGTGCCGCGGGCGACCGCGCTGGGTGGCGGGCATAGCGTGAGCTGCGTGCTGGCCAGTGAGCCTGTCGCCCGTGCCGAGGCCCTGGCGTAAGCGCTGTCAACCCGCCGTGACGGCACGGCATGGCATGGCGGCACATGCCGTGCAATCCATGCCAATATCGCCTTTACTGATCGCTACCCTAGCCCTCACTTTCATCGCTAACCGCTAACCGCATCCATGACCCTGGCCAGCCATCCCTCCCACGCCTTCCTCCCCTACCCTGACGCACCCGTCGCCAATGCGGCCAGCGGCCCCCTCGCCGGCCTGACCTTCGCCGCCAAGGACCTGTTCGACGTAGCCGGCTACCCAACTGGCGGCGGCAATCCCCATGTGCTGGCCATGTCGGGCATCAAGTCCACCACCGCGCCCACCGTGCAGCGGCTGCTGGATGCCGGCGCGGCCTTCGTCGGCAAGACCCATACGGATGAGCTGGCGTTCTCGATGAACGGCAAGAATGCCCACTATGGCGCGCCGGTGAACGGCGCGGCGCCGGGGCGCATCACGGGCGGCTCGTCCTCCGGCTCGGCCTCGGCGGTGTCCAACAAGCTCTGCGACTTTGCGCTCGGCACCGACACCGGCGGCTCGGTGCGCGCGCCGGCCAGCCACTGCGGGCTGTTCGGCATCCGCCCCACCTTTGGCCGGATCTCGCTGGCGCAAACCCTGGCGCTGTGCGACAGCTTTGATACCTGCGGCTTCTTCGCGCGCGACATCGGCACCTTCGCCCGCGTGGCCGACGTGCTGCTCGGCAGCGACCCCCGGCCCCTGCCCGCCAGAGCGCGCCTGCTGCTGGCCGAAGACCTGTTCCGCATGCCCACCGCCCCCGCGCTGGACGCGCTGCTGCCGGTGGTCGGCGGCATCGAGGCCGCCTTCGGCAAGGCCTCGCCCGTCACGGTGGCGGACCGCCCGCTGGAAGACATCTGGTGGGCCTTCCGCTATGTGCAGGGCTGGGAAGCCTGGCAGACCGACGGCGCCATGATCGAGCAATACGGCCTGCAACTCGGCCCCGACGTGGCCGCGCGCTTTGCATTCTCCAAGGGCGTCACCGAAGCCCGCCTCGAAGCCTCCAGCGCGATTCGCCGCGCCTTTACCGCGCATCTGGCGGCGCTGCTTGGCAACGACGCCGTCCTGATCCTGCCGACCATGCCCGACATCGCCCCGCTGTCCGACGCCGCCGGCGAGGAACTTGAGACCTACCGCAACCTGTCGGCGCAAACGCTGTGCCTGGCGCCGCTGTCCGGCTTCCCGCAGTTGAGCCTGCCACTGGCCGGCCGCGCTGGCGCACCGCTAGGCATCTCGCTGATGGGCCCGGCCGGCAGCGACCGCAGCCTGATTGCATTTGCCGAAAAGCTGGTCGCCGCGCTAAGCTGAACGATCACCCCGATTTCCCCAGGAGAGCCTGAATGGCCCAGATCCGCATTACCGCCGGCGGCTACCAGTTCGTCGCCGAAACCCATCCCGACGCCCCCCTGACCGTGGCGGCCTTCACCAAGCTGCTGCCCTACCGCCAAAAGCTGATCCATGTGCGCTGGAGCGGCGAAGGCTGCTGGATCCCGCTGGGCGAGTTCAAGCTGGGCGTGGATTTCGAGAACCACACCAGCCACCCCTCGGTCGGCGACATCCTGTTCTACCCCGGCGGCTACAGCGAGACCGAGATCATCCTGGCGTATGGCAGCTGCTGCTTTGCCAGCAAGATGGGCCAGCTGGCGGGCAACCATTTCCTGACGATCGTGCAAGGCAAGGAGAACCTGCGCGCGCTGGGCACCAAGGTGCTGTGGGAAGGCGCCCAGGACGTCAGCTTCGAGTTGATGTGAGATAGGGAGCGCGCTTGGCAGTTCTGCCGCCAGAGCACGCCCGGGCGCGCGCTCAGCGTGCCAGCACCGCCCCGCCCGGCTCCGGCGCCTTGACCCGGAACCAGGCCGCATACAGCGCCGGCAGGAACAGCAGCGTCAACGCCGTCGCAATCACCAGCCCGCCCATGATGGCGACCGCCATCGGCCCCCAGAACACGGAGCGCGACAGCGGGATCATGGCCAGCACGGCCGCTGCCGCGGTCAGGATGATAGGGCGGCAGCGCCGCACGGCGGATTCGACGATGGCATCCCACACCGGCTCGCCGGCACGGATGTCCTGCTCGATCTGGTCGACCAGGATCACCGAGTTGCGGATGATCATGCCGAGCAGCGCGGTGATGCCAAGCTGCGCGACAAAGCCCATCGGTGCGTTGAGCAGCAGCAGCGTGGCGGCGGCGCCGATCAGGCCAAGCGGCCCGGTCAGGAACACCATCAGCGAGCGCGAGAAGCTGTGCAGCTGCAGCATCAGCAGCGTGAAGATCAGGAAGATGCACAGCGGCAGCTGCGCGGCGATCGACGCGCCGGCCTTGCCGCTTTCTTCTTCCGCCCCGGCCACCGTAATGCGGTAGCCCGCCGGCAGCTGCGCGCGCAGCTTGTCCAGCTTGGGATTGATCTGCGCCGTCACGGTGGGGCCCTGGATGCCTTCGACCACGTCGGCCTGCACGGTCACGCCAAAGTCGCGGTTCTCGCGCCAGATCACGCCCGGCTCGGAGCGAAAAGCGATGCGCGCGACCTGCGTCAGCGGCACCACGCGGCCGCTGACGGTGGGCACTTGCACGTTCTGCAGGTCGGACATGGCGTCGCGCTCGTTGCGCGGCGCGCGCATCAGGATATCGATCAGCTTGTCGCCGTCGCGGTATTGCCCCACCGCCACGCCGGTCAGCACCGTCTGAGTCACCCGCGCGATGGCGGTAGTGCTGACGCCGAGCGCGCGCGCGCGGTCCTGGTCGATGTCCAGGCGCAGCACCTTGACGCTCTCGTTCCAGTTGTCGTTGACCCCCACGGTGTTGGGGTTGGCGCTCATCACCGCCCGGACCTCATCAGCCAGCTTGCGCACGCCGGCGGCCTGCGGCCCGATCACGCGGAACTGCACCGGATAGGGCACGGGCGGCCCATTCGGCAGCAGCTTGACGCGGCCGCGCAATTGCGGGAAATCGCGCGCCAGCAGGTCCACCACGCGTTGGCGCACCCGGTCGCGCAGCGCGACTTCGGCCGGCATCACGATCACCTGCGCCACATTGGTCTGCGGGAAGATCTGGTCCAGCGGCAGGTAGAAGCGCGGCGCGCCGCTGCCGACGAAGGTGGTCAGGCTGGCAATCTCGCGGTCCCCGCGCAGCGCGGCCTCAAAGCGCCTGGCCTCGGCCTCGGTCTGCGCAAAGCTGGTGCCCTCCGGCAGCCACAGCTCCACCATCAGCTCCGGCCGGCTCGAGTCCGGGAAGAACTGCTTCTCCACAAACTTGAAGGCGTAGAGGCCGAGGCCAAAGGCCACCAGCGTGATGACGATCACCGTCTTGCGCCACGTCACGCACCAGTGCACCAGGCGGCGGAAGCGGTTGTAGAACGGCGTGTCGAACACCTCGTGCTGCTCGCCCTCGCCGGCGGGCCGTGCCTTGAGCAGCAGGTAGCCCAGGTAGGGCGTGAAGTAGACCGCGGCCAGCCACGACAGCACCAGCGCCATCGCGGTCACGGCGAAAATGGCGAAGGTGTACTCGCCCACGGTGGAGCGCGCCAGCCCCACCGGCAGGAAGCCGGCGGCGGTGATCAGCGTGCCGGTCAGCATCGGCATGGCGGTGGAGGTGTAGGCGAAGGTGGCGGCTTCCATCTTGGAGAAGCCCTCCTCCAGCTTGCGCACCATCATCTCCACGGCGATGATGGCGTCGTCGACCAGCAGCCCCAGCGCCACGATCAGCGCCCCGAGCGATATCTTGTGCAGGCCGATGCCGAAGATATTCATGAACAGGAACGTGACGGCGAGCACCAGCGGAATGGTCAGCGCCACCACCAGGCCCGGGCGCACGTCGATGCGCAGCGGCTTGGTATGCAGCCCGAGCGAGACAAAGCTCACGCCTAGCACGATCACCACGGCCTCGATCAGCACGTGCACGAACTCGCCCACCGACCGCTCCACGGCCTCCGGCTGGTTTTGCACCTGATCCAGCTCGATGCCGACGGGCAGTTGCCCGCGCAAGCCGTCCATCGCAGCACGCAGGTTCTTGCCCATGGCGATGATGTCGCCGCCGCGCTCCATCGAGATGCCCAGCCCGATCACCTCCTTGCCCTGGAAACGCATCTTGCTGGCCGGCGGATCGACATAGCCGCGGTACACATGGGCGATATCGCCCAGGCGGATATTGGCGATGCCGTTCGGGCCGCGCAGCACCAGGTTCTCCAGGTCGGCCACGTTGGCGAACTGGCCCGACAAGCGCACCTGCAGGTTGTCGCCCGGCGTCACCAGCACGCCGCTGGCGGTCATGCTGTTTTGCTGCGATATCTGGTCGGCGATCGCGTTGATGTCCAGCCCGAGCTGGGCAAAGCGCGCCTGGTTGAATTCGATGTAGACCTTCTCGTCCTGCAACCCGATCAGCGCCACCTTGGCGACGGACGGCACGCGCAGCAGCTGCTGGCGCACCAGGTCGGCGTACTCGCGCAACTCTTTGTAGTTGAAGCCGTCGGCCGAGAGCGCGTAGATGGAGCCATACACGTCGCCGAATTCGTCATTGAAGAACGGCCCGCGCACGCCCGGCGGCAGCGTCTGCGCGATGTCGCCGACCTTCTTGCGCACGGTGTACCAGATCTGCGCGGTGTCCTTGGCCGGCGCGGTGTCCTTGAGCTGGAAGATCACCGTGGTCTCGCCGGGCTTGGAGAAGCTGCGGATCTTGTCGGCGTAGGGCACTTCCTGCAGCTGGCGCTCGATCTTGTCGGTGACCTGCACCGCGATCTGCTCGGCGGTGGCGCCGGGCCAGAATGCCTGCACCACCATCACACGGAAGGTAAAGGGCGGGTCTTCGTCCTGACCGAGCTGGAAGAAGGCAAAAAGCCCGCCCAGCAACAGCACCACCAGCAGGTAACGGGTCAGCGGCTGGTGCTCCAGGGCCCAGCGGGACAGGTTGAAACGGGAATGATCCATGCCGGCGCCTTAGTTGCGCACGGCCGGCGTGGGCGCCACCGCCTGCAGCGGCTTGACCTTCTGGCCGGGCTTGAGCAGGTGCACGCCCGCGGTGACGATGGTCTGGCCGGGCGACAACCCTTGCCTGACCTGGATCTCGTTACCCTGGAGCTCGCCCAGCGTGACGTTGACCGGCTGCACGGTGCCGGCTGCCGCGTCATACACCCAGACCTGGTTGCTGCCCTGCTTTTGCAGCAGCGCGGAGAGCGGCACACGCAGCGTGGCATCGTCGCCGGTACGGGTGAAGGTGACCACGGCGGTCATGCCAAACTTGAAGTCGGCCGGTGGATTGGGCACGCTGATGCGCGCCGCGTAAGTGCGCGTTACCGGGTCGGCCATTGGCGAAATCTCGCGCACGCGGCCCGGCAGCGGCCGGCCGGGCTCGGCCCAGGTGCGCACGGTGACGTCGGAGATGCCGCGCAGGCGCTCGACCTGATCCTCCGGCAGGCCAACCGCGACCTCCTTCTCCGCGGTTTGCGCCACCCGCACGACCGACTGGCCGGCCGCCACGACCTGGCCGACTTCGGCTTCGATCAGGGTCACCACGCCATCGGCGTCGGCGGTCAGCACGCCGTAGCCGGTCTGGTTGGATTGGTTGCGCAGCCCCGCCTCGGCCTGGCGCAGGCGGGAGGCGGCGGAGTCAAAGGTGGCCTGGCGGCGTTGCTGCTCGGCCGCGCTGATGAACTTCTTGGCGAACAGCTCGTTGTAGCGCTTCAGATCGGCCTCGGCGAGGTCTCGGTCGGTCTTGGCCGCGTCGTACTGGGCCCGCGAACCGGCTTCCGCCAGGCCGAGGTCGGTGGGGTCGAGGCGGGCAAGCGGCTGGCCCTTGCGCACGGTGGCGCCCACGTCGACCAGGCGCGCGGCGATCTTGCCGCCCACGCGAAAGCCTAGCCGCGACTCGATCCGGGGCCGCACATCGCCCGAGAACTCGAACTCCGTCTTGCCTGCGCCCGGTTGTAACTGCATCAGGCGCACCGGGCGGATCTCTGGCGCCTTTTCTGCCTGACGGCTGCAACCCGCCAGCGCCACCCCGGCGAGCAGCAGCAGGGTCACCAACGCGCCGCGACCGCGCATGCGCAAGCCGGCCGCGAACGCGTTCGCGCTGAAAAGCGTTGAAAAAGGCACTTCGATGGCCACAACTTCCGGCCCGGGATGAGGCACTGGCATGAGTTAAGCGTTAGATCGGTGGCACGGTTTGCACTGCGGCAGGCACGGCGCGGCGTGGCGGCGATTAATAACTCGCCGGTCAGTAATGTAACGGCGTGAAGCCGAAAGCGTCAAATGGCGCGCGGAGGGGGATACCGGAAACGCACTTTTCAAACAAGCCGCCCACCCTGGGTCCCAAGTCGGACGCAGGAATCGCGCCGGGCGCGGCCAAATGCCGCAGCGCTGGATATCCGCGCAGGCCGAAGTGCACGGCGGCGCTCTCGCCCGCGGCCGTTGCGGCCGGGAGCGCGATGTTACAATCCCGCGCGTCGCCCGCGCTGCCTTGCCACCCGCCGTGGAATGGCTTGACGACTGGAAATCGCGGCTCTTGGCGCAGGCCCCCCTGGCCAGCGCATCGCGCCATCTCGCCACACCGGCCACCGCGCGCCGGCCAGGTTGCCGCGGCGACAGCGCAGGCATAAAGCCCCCCATAGCCCCCCCCCCATTTCACCGACCCGAGCCTGGCGTGACGCCCGATCAGTATTGCCAAGAGAAAGCCGCGCAGAGCGGCTCCAGCTTCTATTACAGCTTCCTGTTCCTGGCGCCCGAGCGGCGGCAGGCCATTACCGCCCTCTATGCCTGGTGCCGGGAGGTCGACGATGTCGTGGACGACACGCAAGACGCCAGCGTGGCCTATCAAAAGCTGGCCTGGTGGCGCAACGAGCTCGCCCAGATGTTCAACGGCGCGCCGACCCATCCCGTGACCAAGGCGCTGCAGCCGCACATGCAAGCCTATGGGCTGACCCAGCCGATGTTCAACGAAGTGCTCGAAGGCATGGAAATGGACCTCAACCAGTCGCGCTACCTGGATGACATCGCGCTCACGCGCTATTGCCATTGCGTGGCCGGCGTGGTCGGCACCATGAGCGCCCGCATCCTCGGCCACACGGATCCGCGCACGCTCGAGTACGCCGAAAAGATGGGCTTGTCGCTGCAAATGGTCAATATCCTGCGCGATGTGGGCGAGGATGCCCGGCGCGGCAGGATCTACCTGCCGGTCAACACGCTGCAGCGCTTCCAGGTGCCGGTCTCCGAGATCAATCAGGCCACGCACTCCGATCGCTTCGTCACGCTGATGCGCTACCAGGCCGAGCAGGCCCGCACGCTGTACCGCGAGGCGCTGGCGCTGCTGCCCGCTGCCGATCGGCGCGCCCAGCGCGCCGGACTGGTCATGGGCGCGATCTACCAGACGCTGCTAGACGAGCTGGAGGCGAGTGAGTTCCAGGTACTGAACCAGCGCATCTCGCTCACGCCCATGCGCAAGCTGTGGATCGCGTGGAAAACGTGGATGCGCAACCGCTGAACGCCACGTCCTGCCTTTTGCACCGCTACCTGCCTTCACGGCCTTCACTGCCTGAGCCACCCGAGCTGCCATGACCCAAATCGCCTCCCCCCTCCTCCCGTTAGGCCAGACCATTCTCGACCAGGCCGCGGCGCTGGCCCGCTTTTCGGATATGGAAGGCGGCCTGACCTGCGCCTACCTGACCCCGGCCCACCGCGCCGCGCAAGCCCAGTTGGCGGCGTGGATGGAGGCGGCGGGCATGCAGGTCCGCATCGACGCCATCGGCAACGTGATCGGCCGCTACGCCGCCGATCCTGCCGCGGGCGACGGCGCGCGCGTGCTGATGACCGGCTCGCACTTCGACACCGTGCGCAACGGCGGGCGCTATGACGGCCGGCTTGGCATCCTGCTGCCCGTGGCGGTGGTTGGGGCGCTCAACGCGGCCGGCATCCGCCTGCCCTATCACTTCGAGGTCGTGGGCTTTGCCGAGGAAGAAGGCCTGCGCTTCAAGACCAGCTTCCTGGCCAGCAGCGTGCTGGCCGGCCGCTTCGACCCGGCCCTGCTGGATCGTGCGGACACCGACGGCGTGACGCTGCGCGAAGCCCTGGCCGCCTCTGGCCTGCCGGGCGCGGGCGGCGTCGATGCACTGCGCGCCGCTGCGGTGGACCCCGCCACCCTGCATGGCTTTGTCGAAGTCCATATCGAGCAAGGCCCGGTCCTGCTGCACCACGGCCTGCCGCTCGGCGTGGTCACGCAGATTGCCGGCAGCAGCCGCTTCCAGGTGCGCGTCGAGGGCCTGGCCAGCCACGCTGGCACCACGCCCATGACCCTGCGCAAGGACGCCGCCGCGGCGGCGGCCGAGATGGTGTTGCTGGTGGAGCGGCGCTGCGGGCAGGTGCCTACGCTGGTTGGCACGGTGGGCCAGTTGCAGGTACCCAACGGGTCGAGCAACGTCATCCCCGCCGAATGCGTGTTCTCGATGGACATCCGTGCCGGCGAAGACAGCATCCGCGAAGCCGCCATTGCCGACATCGTGACCGGCATCCAGGCCATCGCCGAGCGTCGCGGCCTCAGCGCCGGCGTGGAACGGGTGACGCCGGTCAACAACGCGCCCTGCGCGCGCTGGCTGATGGACCAGTTCGGCGCGGTGCTCAAGAAGCGCGGGCTGGACGCGTTCGAGCTGCCCTCGGGCGCCGGCCACGACGCCATGATGATGCAGCGCATGACCGACGTGGCGATGCTGTTCGTGCGCTGCGGCAACGGCGGCATCAGCCACAACCCGCTGGAAACCATCACGGCCGACGACGCCCAGCTCGCGGCCGAGGTCTTCGTCGACTTCCTGCGGCATTTCCAGCCCCGCGCCTGACCCCCACCGCGGCGCGCTTGCGGTCCCGGCACAAATCGTATTGGATGTAGGCACACCAATCACAAGATCGAAAGATCACAACGGAGACACTGCATGGCGCACCGCGAACTATCGGTCCTGACCGAGGGGCACACCTTTCTGGAAGGACTGCGCTGGCACGACGGCCGGCTCTGGCTGTCGGATTTCTATACCCATCGCGTGATGGCGGTGAGCCTGGATGGCGCCGTCGAACAGATCGCCGAAGTGCCGCAGCAGCCATCCGGCATGGGATGGCTGCCGGACGGGCGCCTGCTGATCGTCTCCATGCGCGACCGCAAGCTGCTGCGCCGCGAGCCGGACGGCAGCCTCGTGGTACATGCCGACCTGTCCGGCGTGGCTAGCGGGCACGTCAACGACATGGTGGTGGACCAGCACGGCCGCGCCTATGTGGGCAATTTCGGTTTCGACCTGATGGCTGGCGCCCCGCTGCGCACCGCGAACCTGGCGCGGGTCGACCCGGATGGCTCGGTGACCGTGGTGGCCGATGGCCTGTTCTTCCCCAACGGCTCGGTCATCACGCCGGACGGCAAGTCCCTGGTGGTGGGCGAGACCCTGGGCAATCGCATCTCGGCCTTCGATCTGCACGTGGATGGCTCGCTGGGCCCGCGCCGTGACTGGGCCCTCTTCGGCAGCCAGCCCACTGGATCGGATCTCGGCCAGGTGCTGGGCGGCGCGAAGGTGGCGCCGGACGGGTGCGCCCAAGATGCGCAAGGTGCGCTCTGGGTGGCTGACGCCATCGGCAATCGCGTATTGCGGGTAATGCCGGGCGGGCGCATCGATGAGGAGATTGCCTGCGGGACGGGCATCTTCGCCGCCGCGCTGGGTGGCCCGCGCGGCACCACGTTGTTCCTGGCCGCCGCGCCGAACTTCGACGAGGCGCAGCGGCGCGCTTCGCGCCTGGGCCATATCCTGATGACGGAAGTCGAAGTGCCGCACGCCGGCCTGCCATGAGGCTATGCGGCTGTGAGGCTATGGGGCTGAAGTAGGACGGACGCCGATACGCGCTTGCCGCGCATCGTGTCAAGCTGCACGCATGTGTGCGTGCCTGGCCCCTAGCCGCCCTGGTACATCTCCCGCCCGAGTTCGTACAGGTTCTGGCGCAGCTTGCGCCGCTCGTCTGGCGAGAGCTTGTCGTTCGGGAATGCGTGGGGCAGGCGCTCGTTCATGTCGCGCTCGGCGCGGTACTTTCCGGCGCGCGCTCGCGCCTCGTCCTTGCTGTAGTGCTCGCGCTCGTTGCGCGGGGCGGCCTCGCGAGCTGCTGGCTTGCCAGCGCCCGGAAACAAATGCGCCATGCCGGGCGATTGCGGGTATCCCGCACTAGCGGCAAGCAACAGCGCAACAGTCGCGCCGGCGCGGGAAAGGGTATGCCCGGCGCGCTTGCAGGTGACTTTCATTGATAATGGCGGTTTGGGCTTCGGAAACGGTGGTTACAGGACCGCCGGAAGCCGGACATCCAGTAGCCCCGCCTCGCCACGTCATGGCAGTGAACTACACGGCGGACGCCCACGAAATCCCCGCGGGACTGGCTACGGAAACGGTATGCGGCAGTTTAAACGCAGGGTGGATGCGCGCCTTCATACCTCGGGGTAAAGTATGTAACCTTTTGTTAAGCCATTTTGACCGAAAGCGTTTGTCGCTAAGATACCGCCATGGAAAATACCAGTCACAAGATTCTCGTCGTAGACGACGACCCCCGTCTGCGCGACCTGCTGCGCCGCTACCTTGGCGAACAGGGCTTCACCGTACTGGTAGCTGAGAACGCCACCGCGATGAACAAGCTCTGGTTGCGCGAGCGTTTCGACCTGCTAGTGCTCGACCTGATGATGCCCGGTGAAGACGGCCTGTCGATCTGCCGGCGCCTGCGCGGCGCCAACGACCAGACGCCCATCATCATGCTCACCGCCAAGGGCGAGGACGTCGACCGCATCGTCGGCCTCGAAATGGGCGCCGACGACTACCTGCCGAAGCCCTTCAACCCGCGCGAACTGATCGCGCGGATCCACGCCGTGCTGCGCCGCAAGGGCCCCGCCGAAGTCCCCGGCGCGCCCTCCGAAACCCCGGAAACCTTCGCCTTCGGCGATTTCGTGCTGAATCTCGCTACCCGCACGCTGACCAAAAATGATGAGGAGATCACCCTGACCACCGGCGAATTCTCGGTGCTCAAGGTCTTCGCCCGGCATCCGCGCCAGCCGCTGTCGCGCGAGAAGCTCATGGAAATGGCGCGCGGCCGCGAGTACGAGGTATTCGACCGCAGCCTGGACGTGCAGATCTCACGCCTGCGCAAGCTGATCGAGCCTGATCCGGGCAACCCACGTTTCATCCAGACGGTCTGGGGTCTAGGCTACGTCTTCATCCCCGATGGCGTGAAGTAAGGCGCCGCGCATCGTGGCGACTGTCATCAGCCGCACGGCTACGCGCCTGTTCGGTTCGCTGTTCTGGCGAACCTTCATGCTGATCGCCCTATTGCTGGCGATCTCGCTGGGTATCTGGTTCCAGAGCTATCGGCTCTTCGAACGCGCACCGCGCGCCCAGCAGATCGCCATGCAAGTGGTCAGCGTGGTCAAGCTCACGCGCGCCGCCCTGCTCTATTCCGATCCCGCGCGGCGGCGTTTCCTGCTGCTCGACCTGGTGCAAAACGAGGGCATCAAGGTCTACCCGCGCGAGAAAGACGACGATTTCTCCGTGCCCACCACGAACCCCTTCCTGACCCAGCTGGTGCAGCAGGAGATTCGCAGCCGGCTCGGCGAAGGGACCGTGATCGCCACCACCGTGAACGACATTCCCGGCGTATGGGTGAGTTTCGAGATCGAGGGCGACGATTACTGGGTAGCGATCAGCCCCGAACGGTTCGAGCGCGTGCCCGGCATCCAGTGGCTCTGGTGGAGCATCGCCGCGCTATTGCTGTCGATCATCGGCGCAGCCTTTATCACGTCGCTGGTCAACCACCCGCTCAAGCGGCTGGCCAACGCGGCACGCGCCATCGGCGGCGGCGGCGACCCGCCCACCCTGCCTGAGCACGGCGCCAGCGAAGTGGCGCAGGCCAACCACAGCTTCAACCAGATGGTGCGCGACCTGCGCCAGCTCGACGACGACCGCGTCGTCATGCTGGCCGGCATCTCGCACGACCTGCGCACGCCGCTGACGCGCCTGCGGCTGGAAACCGAGATGTCCCCCGTGGATAACACCACGCGCGAAGCCATGATCGCCGATATCGAACAGATGGACGCCATCATCGGCCAGTTCCTCAACTACGCCCGCCCCGCGCTGGAAACGGTCGAACCCGTCGACCTGTCCGCACTTGTGCAAGACGCCGTCGGCGTCTATGGCGCGCACGACGACGTACGCGTCCATGTACGCGCCGGCGACCCCGTAATGGCCGTCGCCAACCGCATGGAAGTCCAGCGGATCCTGGACAACCTGGTCGAAAACGCCCGCCGCTACGCCAAGGACGAAGACAACGGCGTAGCCGTGGTCGAGATCAGCACCCGCATCGAAGACAAGGAAGCCGTGCTGACCGTGGCCGACCATGGCAGCGGCGTGCCGGAAGCGCAATTGCCCTTGCTGACCCGGCCCTTCTACCGGCTCGATGGCGCACGCAGCGAAGCCAAGGGCGCCGGGCTGGGGATGTCGATCGTTAATCGGATCTTGCAGCGAAATGGCGGTAGGTTGATGTTGGCGAATCGGCCGCCGCCGGCGACGGGGTTGGTGGTTAGTGCGTTTTTCAGGCGGGCGTAGGTTGAGATGCTGGCTGCAACGGCTTAACTTCAAAATCAGAAGCTGAAAGTCAAAGGCAGTTTCACCTCCCCTGCGGGGAGGTGAAACTGCAGTTGAAGTTGACGTTAAGCAGTTGCACATACAGTTGCACTCACAGCACCCCCAAGTTACCGCAAAATCACACCCCTCCGTACTAACCCTAATCCCCCCATCCCCCTTCATCCCACTGACAGGCTTTCGACAGCGTTTGATATCAAACTGAAAGCCATTTGACAGCGTAATGACAGCCCCCCCGGCGCAAACTTGCCGCCGTTAGCAGCACCCCCAAAGACCAAGCCCAGCCAAGGCTATTTCCCAGAAAAAGGGGAAGCCGCCCCCATCTGGCGCCCGATCAAAATCAAGCCACCGGAACCAACCGGCGGCAACTGCGAGAGACACCAGCAACATGTCAAGCTCCCCCTCCCAGCAACACGGGTTCCGCACCGTGTTCCGCGTTGTCAGCGGCAACTTCCTGGAAATGTACGACTTCATGGTGTACGGCTTCTACGCCGCCGCCATCGCCAAGACGTTCTTCCCCAGCGGCAACGAGTTCGCCTCGCTGATGCTCTCGCTCGCGACCTTCGGCGCGGGCTTCCTGATGCGTCCGCTTGGCGCCATCATCCTGGGCGCGTACATCGATCACCACGGCCGCCGCAAGGGCCTGATCATGACGCTGGTCCTGATGGCGCTCGGCACCCTTCTGATCGCCTGCGTGCCGGGCTATGCGTCGATCGGCGTGGCCGCACCGTTGCTGGTGCTGGCGGGCCGGCTGCTGCAGGGCTTCTCCGCCGGCGTTGAGCTGGGCGGCGTGTCGGTGTACCTGGCGGAAATCGCCAAGCCCGGCAAGAAAGGCTTCTACGTGGCCTGGCAATCAGCCAGCCAGCAAGTGGCGGTGATCTTTGCCGGCCTGCTTGGCGTGGTGCTGCACTCGATGCTGTCGCCGGAGGAAATGGGCGAATGGGGCTGGCGCATTCCGTTCCTGATCGGCTGCCTGATCGTGCCGTTCCTCTTCCTGATCCGCCGCTCGCTGGAAGAAACCGAAGAGTTCAAGACCCGCAAGCATCGCCCCAGCATCAGCGAGATCTATCGCTCGATGATGGAGAACTGGCGCATCATCGTGGCCGGTTGCATGATGGTTGTGATGACAACGGTGTCGTTCTACATGATCACCGCATACACGCCGACCTTCGGCAAGACCGTGCTCAAGCTCGATGACGTCGACAACCTGATCGTCACCATGTGCGTGGGGCTGTCCAACTTCATCTGGCTGCCGCTGATGGGCGCCTTGTCGGACCGCGTGGGCCGCAAGCCGCTGCTGGTGATCTTCACCATCCTCACATTGCTCACGGCCTATCCGGCGGTGTCCTGGCTGGTGGCGGAGCCGTCGTTCAGCCGCCTGCTGATGGTCGAGTTGTGGCTGTCCTTCCTGTACGGCAGCTACAACGGCGCGATGGTGGTGACCCTGACCGAAGTGATGCCGCCCGCGGTGCGCACGGCGGGCTTCTCGCTGGCGTATAGCCTGGCCACGGCCCTGTTCGGCGGCTTCACGCCGGCCATCTCGACCTACCTGATCCACAGCACCGGCAACAAGGCCGCGCCCGGCCTGTGGCTGATGTTTGCCGCTGCATGCGGGCTGATTGCCACGCTGGTGATTTTCCGCGGCGGACGGCAGCATGCCTACGTCGAGCCCGCGGCCAAGGCTGCCTGAGGTTCACGAGGGCGGCCCTGCTGGGGTAGACTCGCAGCTCCGGCAGGGCGGCTGCGAACACCGCGGCTGACATCGCGCGGCAATATGACGGCGCCAACATCACTAATCGGCGCCCGCGCGCGGCCGGCAACGCGGCTCCCCGCGCTTGGCTATCGGGCTCTTTGAGAATATCAATTAGCCCCGCCCTCCGGGGATGAC
This sequence comes from Cupriavidus sp. GW822-FHT02D05, assembly GCF_058802485.1. NCBI lineage: Bacteria > Pseudomonadati > Pseudomonadota > Betaproteobacteria > Burkholderiales > Burkholderiaceae > Cupriavidus > Cupriavidus sp. GW822-FHT02D05. Next base: position 114,281 of record NZ_JBXAOE010000002.1, read on the forward strand.
GCATAATCCATGTTCGTTGCGCGGCAGCCTGGCCTTATCCGTTGCGGATGGCCCGGCTTGCGGCGCGAGCGTCTCTCTTCAACCGTATCCAGGAGCAGTCTATGAAGACCGTTGGTGACAAGATCGAAGCCTTCCACGTCGTCGGTGTCAAGCCGGGTTTCAACAACCACGAAGAGAACGGCCAGTCGGCCTTTGAAGACATCACCGAAAAGTCGTTCGAAGGCAAGTGGAAGATCATTTACTTCTACCCGAAGGACTTCACCTTCGTGTGCCCGACCGAAATCGTTGCTTTCGCCAAGCTCAACGGCGACTTCGCCGACCGCGACGCGATCGTGCTGGGCGGCTCGACCGACAACGAATTCGTGAAGCTGGCATGGCGCCGTGAGCACAAGGACCTGAACAAGCTGGACCAATGGCAATTCGCCGACGTGACCGGCTCGCTGATCGACCAGCTGGGCGTGCGTGACCAGGCTGCCGGCGTCGCACTGCGCGCTACCTTCGTCGTCGATCCGGACAATGTCATCCAGCACGTGTCGGTGAACAACCTCAACGTCGGCCGTAACCCGGACGAAGTGCTGCGTATCCTCGACGGCCTGCAAACCGACGAGCTGTGCCCGTGCAACCGCGCTGTTGGCGGTGCCACGCTGTAAGCTGTCGACCAGCTGACATGCTGCACAAACTGCCGGTGAGAGATTGCCGGCGATTTGTGACGATCTGCGCGCCGGGCTTTGGCCCGCGCCTCAAAACCCGCCATGGCGGGTTTTTTGAGACCTCACCGATAGGAGATTTGTATGGAATTCCTCAGCACGATTAAAGGCCTTATTCCTGACTACGCCAAGGATATCCGCCTGAACCTCGACGGCACCATCGCCCGCTCCTCGCTCGAGGGCAACGATGCGGTGGCCGTGGCGCTGGCCGCGGCGTTTGCTGCCAAGAGCCGCGTGATCGTCGACGCGATCCGCAACGCGGGTGTGCTCTCGCCCGAGGAAACCAATGCCGTGCTCACCGCCTCCGCGCTGATGGGCATGAACAATGTCTGGTATCCGTTCGTGGAAATGGCCGACGACCAGGATCTCGCGACGCAACCGGCCGGCCTGCGCATGAATGCATATGCCACGCACGGCGGCGTGGACAAGCGCCGCTTCGAGATGTACGCGCTGGCCGCGTCCATCGTCGGCAAATGCCATTTCTGCATCAAGTCGCACTATGCGCTGCTCAAGAACGAGCAAGGCATGACCGCGCAGCAACTGCGCGACGTGGGCCGCATTGCCGCCGTGGTCGTGGCAGCTGCCAACGTCATCGCGGCGGAATAAGGCCGTATCGAGGCCTTGCGGGTGGCACGCGCCGGCCCGGCACGGCCCGGCATGGTGCTTCCGGTACTTCCCCGAAAGCCCCGCGGCGCAAGGCCGGCGGGGCTTGCCCAGCATGCCGCGCGCGTCAGCGCAAGCCTGTTGCCCACGCGCCAAGTCGGTAATTCACTGACTGCATTTGTGCACCGAAGGGCCTACAATCCAGCAAGGTCACAGCCTTTGCCCCCTCTGCCATGAGCACCCTTCCTTCGCATACCTCCCCCCGCTTTCACTACCGCCTCGCCACCGTGCAGGACTGGGGCGACATTGCCGCCGTGACCCAGCAAGCCTATGGCCAATATGAGCTGGAGATCATGGAGGACTGCCGCGAGTCCTTCCAGCAAGGCATGAAAGCCGTGCTGGCCGCGTCGACTTCGGAAATGGAATGGTGGGTGGCGGAAACCGATCACGGCATCAGCGGCGCGGTGTTGTTCTGCCACCCCGGCGCCACGTTGCAGGCGCTGGACGGCAGCACCATCACGCTCGCCTTGCCGGAAGCCCGGCTGCTCGCGGTCAGCCCGCAGGCACGCGGACTGGGCCTTGGCCGCACGCTGATGCAGGTCTGCATCCAGCGCGCGCGCGATATTGGCGCCGGCGCGCTGCTGGTGCGCACCATGCCGGAAATGAAATCCGCCAACCAGCTGTGCCAGCAGATGGGTTTTGTCAAACGCACCGAAGCCGGTGCGCGCTCGGGCCCAATGGCCCGGCTGATCGACTACCTCTACGCGCTCCCGCCCGAAAACGCTAGCGCAACCGGAACGGCCGCAAGAAGCTGAGCGCCCACAGCGCTCAGCCCCGCATCAATCCTGCGGGGAGACGATCGTGCCGCGCCAGATCAGCACCACGGCTTGCGCAACGATACCTTCCTGACGCCCCTCGAAGCCCAGCTTCTCATTTGTCTTGGCCTTGACGTTGCAGCTGGCGGCGGCCAAGCCCAGGTCCTCCGCCAGGTTCGCCACCATGGCGCCGATATGCGGCGCCAGCTTCGGCGCCTGCGCGATCACGGTCGCATCCACGTTACCGATTTCATAGCCTGCCTCGCGCACGCGCCGCGCGGCCTCGCGCAGCAGCACACGGCTGTCCGCTCCGGCAAAGCGCGGATCGGTGTCGGGAAAGTGGCGGCCAATGTCGCCCAGGCCGGCCGCGCCGAACAGCGCATCGGTGATGGCGTGGAGCAGCGCGTCCGCATCGGAATGGCCCAGCAGGCCGCGGTCGTGGGGAATGTCCACGCCGCCCAGGATGAGCTTGCGGCCCGGCACCAGCGCGTGCACGTCATAGCCTTGGCCGACGCGGATATCGAATGGGGTCATGGGAGCAGTTCTCCTTCAGGATCGGAACGGGGATGGATAGGAATGGACAGTGATGGGCGGGGATGGCTGGTCATGCACGAGGATGACGGTCACGGCTTGCCAGCACCCTCGCCAAGCAGCAACTCGGCCAGCGCGAAATCCTCGGGGTAGGTCACTTTGAAATTGCGCAGCGAGCCATTGACCAGGCGCGGATGCAGACCCAGCCGCTCGATCGCGCTGGCCTCGTCGGTCACCACGGCGCCCGCGGCCAGCGCTTCCTGCAGCGCCTGTCGCAAAACACCCAGACGGAACATCTGCGGGGTCTGCGCCTGCCACAAGCCCTCGCGCGAGACCGTGGCGCCGATGCGCACCACCGCCGCCGGCTGCCCGCCGGGGGGTGCATCGGCGCGCTTGAGCGTATCGGGCACCGGCACCGCCAGGATGCCGCCGATGGCTGCGTCGGGGCCGTCTTCGTCTGCGCCGTCGCCCTCCACCGCGCGCACCAGCGCGTGGATCATGGCGGGCGTCAGGCCCGGGCGGGCCGCATCATGCACCAGCACCCAGTCGCGGTCCGTGGCGCCGAGTTGCGCCAGGTGATGCAGGCCAGCCAGCACCGAGGCATGGCGCGTATCGCCACCCACGAAGGCAGTGTCAAAACGCAGGCCGGCAAACGCCGCCACGCCGAAGCGGGACTCCAGCGGCATATCGTCGGGCGCCAGCACCAGCGCGGTGGCGCTGATGGCATCGCAGGCGGCAAAAGCGGCGAGCGCGTACCAGATCATCGGCCGGCCGGCCACGGTCTGGTATTGCTTGGGCAGGCTGCCGCCCGCGCGGCTGCCGGTACCGGCACAGGGGATAAGGGCAAATCGGCGAGCAGACACGGATAGCGTGAGGGACAAGGTGAGCGCCATGCCAGGAGCATGGCGCAAGGCTTCGGGGCCCCTGCCATGGCAGGGGAGCGGGAAGCGCGGCATTGAAAACGCGGATTCGGAGCGCATTCTATAATACGGCCTTCGCTCGCGGACATGCGGGCGTCGATCAGCGCGAGCGCCCGCCGGGCGCCGCATGCTTCGCCCACTCCCCGCCCGCGATGCCGGCGGGGTGTCGCTGTTGCATCGCCGCGCTCTTTTAGCCCCGCAACGCCTGAAAGCCGTCAACAAGCCAGCCCGTACCCGATGCCTGAAGCCAATCGCCCCGCCCCCTTCGCCAACCTCCCCTTGGTCAAGGCCGGCCAGCGCTATACCGTGTCCGGCCTGCCCGGCTCCGCCGACGCCCTGGTGCTGGCCGCCTACGCCAGCCAGCACCGCGAGCGTGTGCCGATGCTGGCAGTGGTGTGCGCCAACGCGGTCGACGCGCAGCGGCTGGCCGAGGAAATCCCCTGGTTCGCGCCGGGCCTGCGGGTGCGCCTGCTGCCCGACTGGGAAACCTTGCCCTACGACAGCTTCTCGCCGCACCAGGATCTGGTTTCGGAGCGGCTCGCCACGCTGCACGACATCCAGGGCGGCCAGTGCGACATCATGCTGGTGCCCGCGCAGACCGCGCTCTACCGGCTGGCGCCGCCCGCCTTCCTGGCGGCCTACACCTTCTTCTTCAAGCAGGGCGAGAAGCTGGACGAAGCCGCGCTCAAGGCGCAGTTCACGCTGGCCGGCTATGAGCATGTCAGCGCCGTGATGCGGCCCGGCGAGTACAGCGTGCGCGGCGGCCTGATCGACCTGTTCCCGATGGGCTCGCCGCTGCCGTACCGGATCGACCTGTTCGGCGACGAGATCGAAACCATCCGCGCCTTCGATCCCGACACGCAGCGCAGCCTGTACCCCGTGAAGGAAGTGCGCTTGCTGCCGGGCCGCGAGTTCCCGCTCGACGACGCCGCGCGCACCGCGTTTCGCGGCCGCTGGCGCGAACTGTTCGAAGGCGACCCGAGCAAGTCGACGATCTACAAGGACATTGGCAATGGCGTGCCGTCGGCCGGCATCGAGTACTACCTGCCATTGTTCTTTGAAAGCTCGGCCACCGTCTTCGATTACCTGCCCGCCAACAGCCAGCTCGCCTTTGCCGGCGATGTGCCGGACGCCATCCGCCGCTTCTGGGCCGACACCACGCAGCGCTACAACTTCATGCGCCATGACCGCGAGCGGCCGCTGCTGCCCCCCGCCGCGCTGTTCCTTTCGGAAGAGCAGTTCTTCGCAGGTGCAAAGCCGCTGGCGCGGCTCGTGCTGCAAGGCACCGCTACCGGCGACACCGTGCCGCTGGCTGAGTCCCTGCCCGATGTCTCGGTCAACCGGCGCGCGGAAGACCCGCTAGTCAACCTGGAAGCGTTGCTGCTGAAAAAAGACCGGCGCGTGCTGATGTGCGCGGATTCCGCCGGACGGCGCGAAACGTTGCTGCAGCTGTTCGGCGAAAGCGGGCTGCGCCCGCAGCCGATCGATGATTACGCCGCCTTCCTGGCGGGAGATTCGCATTTCTCCATCGTGGTGGCGCCGCTGCAAAGCGGCTTTGCCGTGCCCGGCGCGCAAGGCATCGAGCCGCTGGCCTTTGTCACCGAGGCCGAGCTGTATGCCGGCACCGCGCGCCGCACGGGCCGGCGCAAGCAGGAACAGGCCAGCGCCGTCGACTCGATGGTGCGCGACCTGGCCGAGCTCAAGATCGGCGATCCGGTCGTGCACAGCGAGCACGGCATTGGCCGCTACCAGGGCCTGGTCTCGCTGGACCTGGGCCAGGGCGAGGAGGAATTCCTGCACCTGGACTACGAGAAAGGCAGCAAGCTGTACGTGCCGGTGCACCAGTTGCACGTGATCTCGCGCTACTCCGGCGCCGATCCGGACACCGCGCCGCTGCACTCGCTGGGCTCCGGCCAATGGGACCGCGCGAAACGCAAAGCCGCGCAGCAGATCCGCGATACGGCCGCCGAGCTGCTCAACCTGTACGCGCGCCGCGCCTTGCGCCAGGGCCATGCCTTCGAGCTCACGCCCAGGGACTACGAGAAGTTTGCCGAGAGCTTCGGCTTCGAGGAAACGCCGGACCAGGCCGCGGCCATCGCCGCGGTGATCGCCGACATGACCTCGGGCAAGCCAATGGACCGGCTGGTGTGCGGCGACGTGGGCTTCGGCAAGACCGAAGTCGCATTGCGCGCCGCCTTCGTCGCGGTCATGGGCGGCAAGCAGGTGGCCATCCTGGCGCCCACCACGCTGCTGGCCGAGCAGCATTTCCAGAATCTGTCCGACCGCTTCGCCGAATGGCCGGTGCGCATCGTGGAGTTGTCGCGCTTCAAGACCAAGAAGGAGATCGACGGCGCCATCAAGCAGATCAACGACGGCACCGCCGACATCGTGATCGGCACCCACAAGATGCTGTCGGACGACGTCAAGTTCCAGCGCCTGGGGCTGGTCGTCATCGATGAGGAACACCGCTTTGGCGTGCGCCAGAAGGAAATGCTCAAGACCCTGCGCGCCGAGGTCGACGTGCTCACGCTGACCGCCACGCCGATTCCCCGCACGCTGGGCATGGCGCTCGAAGGCCTGCGCGACTTCTCCGTGATTGCCACCGCGCCGCAAAAGCGCCTGGCCATCAAGACCTTCGTGCGCCGCGAGGAAGACGGCGTGGTGCGCGAGGCCATCCTGCGCGAGCTCAAGCGCGGCGGACAGGTCTACTTCCTGCACAACGAGGTCGACACCATCGAGAACAAGCGCGCCAAGCTCGCCGAGCTGGTGCCGGAAGCGCGCATCGCGGTGGCGCACGGCCAGATGCACGAGCGCGAGCTGGAGCGCGTGATGCGTGACTTCGTGGCACGCCGCGACAACATCCTGCTGTGCACCACCATCATCGAGACCGGCATCGACGTGCCGACCGCCAACACCATCCTGATCCACCGCTCCGACAAATTCGGCCTGGCGCAGCTGCACCAGTTGCGCGGCCGCGTCGGGCGCTCGCACCACCAGGCCTATGCCTACATGCTGGTGCACGATGTCGAAGGCCTGAGCAAGCTGGCGCAGCGCCGGCTCGAAGCCATCCAGCAAATGGAAGAACTGGGCTCGGGCTTCTACCTGGCCATGCACGACCTGGAAATCCGCGGCGCGGGCGAAGTGCTGGGCGACAAGCAATCGGGCGAGATCCACGAGATCGGCTTCCAGCTCTACACCGACATGCTCAACGCCGCCGTCAAGTCGCTCAAGGCCGGCAAGGAACCGGACCTGATGGCGCCGCTGGCCGTGACCACCGAAATCAACCTGGGCACCCCGGCCCTGCTGCCCAGCGACTATTGCACCGATGTGCACGAGCGCCTCTCGCTGTACAAGCGCCTGGCCAATTGCGAGACGGCCGAGCGCGTGGACGATATCCAGGAAGAGCTGATCGACCGCTTCGGCCGCCTGCCGCCGCAGGCGCAAGCGCTGATCGAGACGCACCGCCTGCGCATCGCGGCGGTGCCGCTGGGCGTGCGCAAGATCGACGCCAGCGACGCGGCCATCAGCATGCAGTTCCTGCCCAACCCGCCGATCGACGCCATGAAGATCATCGAGCTGGTGCAGAAGAACCGCCATATCAAGCTGGCAGGACAGGACAAGCTGCGCATCGAGGCCAAGATGCCGGATGTGGCAGTGCGCGCGCAGACCATCAAGCACACCCTGCGCCAACTGGCCTGAATGGTCTGAATGGCCTGATCATTGCTCCACAGTACCCCGTTTGCGGCGCGCCGCCGCCGCGGCGGGCCACGATGGTGCACCGTGCATGGACCGACGAGCCAGCACGGTGTAGCATCATTTACTTAACACGTTACCCAAAGCCAACCGCCATGCAAGCCGATACCCTCAGCAAGCCTGCCGATGCCGCAACCCGCGGCAGCGCGCTCGACTGGACCCAGCGCCTGGTCAGCTACGACACCACCAGCCGCCACTCCAACCTCGGCCTGATCGAAGCCGTGCGCGATCATTTCCTGGCCAAGGGCCTGCGTCCCCACCTGAGCTACAACCCGCAGGGCGACAAGGCCAACCTGTTCGTCACCGTGCCCGCCGCCAACGGCAGCACCGATGGCGGCATCGTGCTGTCGGGCCATACCGACGTGGTGCCGGTGGACGGCCAGAACTGGACCACCGACCCGTTCAAGCCGGTGATCCGCGATGGCCGCCTGTACGGGCGCGGCACCTGCGACATGAAGGGCTTCATCGGCACCAGCCTGGCGCTGCTGCCCACGCTGCTTGAGGCCAGGCTGCGTGAGCCGGTGCACTATGCGCTGTCCTTCGACGAAGAGATCGGCTGCATGGGCGCCCCCTACCTGCTGGCGGAACTGCGCGAACGCGGCGTGACCCCGGGCGGCTGCATCGTCGGCGAGCCCACCAGCATGCGCGTGATCGTCGCGCACAAGGGCATCAACGCCTACCGCTGCTGCGTCAAGGGCCAGGCCGCGCATTCGTCGCTCACGCCCAAGGGCGTCAACGCCATCGAGTACGCCGCCCGCCTGATCTGCCATATCCGCGACATCGCCGACGAGTTCAAGGCCAACGGCCCTTACGACCGCGACTTCGATGTGCCCTTCACCACGGCCCAGACCGGCACCATCCACGGCGGCATCGCGCTCAACACCATTCCGGCGCTGTGCGAGTTCGTGTTCGAATTCCGCAACCTGCCGGGCGTCGATCCGGAAGCCATCTTTGCCCGCATCCAGGGCTACGCCAACGACGTGCTGCTGCCGAAAATGCGCGCCGAGCATGCCGACGCGGGCCTGACCATCAACAAGATCGCCGCCGCGCCCTCGCTCGACGTGGCCGAGCAGGCCGCCATCACGCAACTGGTGCGCGCGCTGACCGCCGACCGCGACGTCAACAAGGTCGCCTACGGCACCGAGGCCGGCCTGTTCCAGCGCGCCGGCATCCCGGCCGTGGTGTGCGGCCCCGGCGATATCGAGCAGGCCCACAAGCCCGACGAGTTCGTCGCGCTGGACCAGCTCGCCGCCTGCGAAGCCTTCCTGCACAAGGTGGTCGACAGCCTGCGCGTGAACTAAGCCGTTTTCCTCGTTTTCCGTTGTAGCCGGCCCGCTAAACCTGCGGGCCGGTGGTTGCGTCATGTCCAAAAAATAACCCGGAGACACCATGACAGCAGTATCGGCAAGCGGTAGCAGCAACAGCGGCGCGGCAGCATCGGCAGCGCCCGCCTCGCGCCATCCCTGGCGCGCGGTGATCTCAGCCTCGATCGGCAATGCGCTGGAGTGGTTCGACCTGGTCGTCTACGGCTTTTTTGCCGTCACCATCTCCGCGCTGTTCTTTCCCAACCACGATGAAAACACCTCGCTGCTGCTGACGCTCGGCACCTTCGGCGTGTCGTTCTTCATGCGGCCGCTGGGCGCGGTCGTGATCGGCGTCTATGCCGACCGCAAAGGCCGGCGCGCCGCGCTGACGCTCTCCATCCTGCTGATGATGGTGGGCACGCTGATCATCGCGCTACTACCCACCTATGCCGCGATCGGCGTCATGGCGCCCATCGGCATCGTGGCAGCGCGCATGATCCAGGGCTTCTCCGCTGGCGGCGAATTCGGCAGCGCCACCGCCTTCCTGGCCGAGCACGCGCCCAACCGGCGCGGTTTCTACTCCAGCTTCCAGGTCGCCAGCCAAGGCCTGACCACCCTGCTTGCCGCGGGCTTTGGCGCGGTGCTCACCACCACGCTCACGCCCGACCAGATGCAATCCTGGGGCTGGCGCGTGCCCTTCCTCTTTGGCCTGCTGATCGGCCCGGTGGCGTACTACATCCGCCGCCACGTCGACGAAACCCCTGAATTCCTCCAGGCCGAGACCACCGAAACACCGCTGCGCGACACGCTCAGCCACCAGAAGGAGCGCCTGCTGCTGGCCATGGGCGTGGTCATCGTCGCCACGGTGTCGACCTACCTGGTGCTGTACATGCCCACCTACGCGGTCAAGCAGCTCGGCCTGCCGCCCTCGGCGGCGTTTGCCGCCACGCTGGCCACGGGCGTGGTGCAGATGCTGTTCGCCCCGCTGGTCGGGCACTGGTCGGATCGCTATGGCCGCATCCCACCCATGCGCCTCGCCGCGCTGCTGTTGCTGGTGTCGATCTGGCCGCTGTTCTGGCTGCTCAGCCACTATCCCGGCTTCAGCGTGATGCTGGCGGTGCAGGTGGTGCTGGGGCTGATGATGACGCTGTACTTCGGCGCGCTGCCCGCGCTGGCGTCGGAGATCTTCCCGGTCAAGACACGCACCACGGGCCTCTCGCTCTCGTACAACATCGCGGTGACGCTGTTCGGCGGGTTCGCGCCCTTCATCCTGACCTGGCTGATCGGTGCCACCGGCAGCAAGCTGGCGCCGAGCTTCTACCTGATGGCCTGCGCGTCGATCAGTCTGGTGGCGCTGGCCCAGACGCGCGCGCGCCTTGGCATCCGCTAGCCGCGCATGCGTTGGTTTTTTCATCCCGTTCCATCACGAAAAAATAAAAAAGGAGTCTTCATGGCAGCACGCCAAGCCCGTTCCCCTGCCGCGCTGCGCGCCGGCGTTTCCGCCCTCGCGCTGGCCGCCGGCCTGCTGTGCCTGGCACCCGCCGCCGCGCAGGCGCAAGCCACCGGCAGCGAGAGCCTGCAGGCGCAGATCGAGACCCGCGCCAAGGCCGTCGAAGCACAGCTGATCGCCTGGCGCCGCGACATCCACCAGCATCCCGAACTTGGCAACTATGAAATCCGTACCTCCAAGCTGGTGGCGGACCATCTGCGCAAGCTCGGCATGGAAGTGAAGACGGGGGTCGCCAAGACCGGCGTGGTGGGCGTGCTCAAGGGCGGCAAGCCGGGCCCCGTGGTGGCGCTGCGCGCGGACATGGATGCGCTGCCGGTGAAGGAGCGCGTGGACGTGCCCTTTGCCTCCAAGGCCAAGGGGCAGTACCTGGGCAAGGAAGTGGACGTAATGCACGCCTGCGGGCACGACACCCACGTCGCGATTCTCATGGCCACGGCCGAGGTGCTGGCCGGCATGAAGGACCAGTTGCCCGGCACGGTCAAGTTCATCTTCCAGCCGGCCGAGGAAAGCCCGGCGGATTTCGAGCCCAACGGCAGCAATATGTGGGGCGCCAAGCAGATGGTGGCCGAAGGCGTGCTGGACAATCCCAAGGTGGATGCCATCTTCGGCCTGCACGTGAGCAGCGGCATCGAGTCGGGCAAGCTGGCCTGGCGCAGCGGCCCGTCGATGGCCGCCGCCGACCAGTTCTGGATCGACGTCAAGGGCCGCCAGACCCATGGCGCGCGCCCCTGGGGCGGCATCGACCCGATCGTGGTGGCCTCGCAGATCGTGCTCGGCCTGCAGACCATCCAGAGCCGCCAGGTCAACGCCATGCTGGAGCCTTCGGTGATCACGGTTGGCACCATCCACGGCGGCAACCGCATGAACATCGTGCCGGAGAAAGTCGAAATGATGGGCACGGTGCGCACCTATGACGAAGGCATGAAAAAGGACATCCATGCCCGCATGAAGCGCACCACCGAAGCCATCGCCAGCAGCGCCGGCGCCGAGGCCACCTTCAAGGTCGTGGAGCTTTACAACGCCACCGTCAACCAGCCCGCGCTGACCGACAAGATGGCGCCCACGCTCAAGCGCGTGGCCGGCGATGGCAACTGGATGATCGCGCCCAAGGCCACGGCGTCGGAGGATTTCTCCTTCTATCAGGAGAAGGTGCCGGGGTTGTTCTTCAACCTGGGCGTCACGCCCAAAGGCGTGGACGTGGCCAAGGCAGCATCCAACCACTCGCCGGAATTCTATGTGGATGAGGCCGCGCTGGTGAATGGGGTCAGGGCGCTAGCTGGTCTGACGGTCGACTATATGACGATGGCGCAGCGATAAGGGGGATTGCCGGGCAGACGATGATCGGAGGTGATCTCGTCTGTCTGGACCGCAGTTATGGGACATGACGGCCTCGGCCAGTCATGGCCATCCAGCGATGCATGGCCGGATGACTGAACTGGCGGCCTCTCCGGCCATCCACGCTTGCATGGGCGAACTGCCGAAGCGGCCCGACAACGGTCATCCTGTGCCAACAATCGGCATGCAGTTGCGGAAATCGTCCTGAAGCCGGCAGCCGGGATCCCCATCTTCTCCGGCATCTTCTCCGGCATATGCCGAACTGCAGCTCTAGTGGGAACCTGGTTGGGTATGGCCTCCCTGCTTAGCGTCGTGCCGAGCAAACATTGGTGAACTGACGCTTGCCAGTGCCAATGCACTGGCGCACTCCTGAACAAGGGGAGCCAGTGCCTCCATGCGCTCCTTGGTCATTCGCACCGATGGGCCTGCAATGCTAACGGTGCCGATAGGCTCGCCACCGTTCTGTCTCCGGACTACTGCCGCCAAAGCGCTGGTGCCAGCTTCGTAGGCGTCGAAGACGACCGCATAACCTCGTTGCCGCGTCTGCTCCACCTGCTCCATGAGCGCGCGCAAAGTCTGCGGTGCGCTCGGACCCATCTCTCGAGCGCGCTCCATACCCTGTAGGGCAACCAACTCCAGTGCGCGCTCCTCACTCACGGCCGCAAGCCACGCCAATCCGTTCGCGGTAGCAGGCAGATACACGTCCAGACCAGCATCCGGGTCGTAACGAAGACCGGAATGCGAGCCTTGGGCCTTCGCGACCCAAATCAGCTGACTGTCTTCGATAACGGCGAGCCGCGCCAACTCCCCGCTGGCTTCGGCGAGATCGTCCAGCAGGGGCTGCGCGACATCGGCAATGCCGGTGGCAGCCAGATAGCCGAGGCCCAGCGACGCGAGCTTGACCGTCAGCATGTATTGAGACTTGCTCTGGTCGTGTTTCACGTAACCCATCTCCTTGAGCTCACCCAGCAGACGGTGCGTCGCCGTCCGCGGGATGTCCAGGCGGTCGGCAATCTCAAACATCGGCAGCCCGCGCACATGGCGGGCGAGTAATTCGAGGATGGATAGAGCGCGGTCGCGGACTGAGGCCATAAGCGTTTCCTTGGGGGATGGACGAATTGGTGAAATGCTAACCCAACTGGGATCCAACTCCATCCCGCACTACCCCAAGAGTAAGGGTAAACACCTTTATTGGAATCAACATCCATTTGGTATCGTATTCCAAACAAGATCGCCGCGGCACTGCCGTCGAATCTTCCAGGGATACGCCATGAAACTTTCCATCGACTCCTATTGCTTTCACCGATACTTCGGCGAGGTTTACCCTGGCATCGAAGATGATCCCGGTTCACGCATGACCATGCGGGGCTTTCTCCAGCGGGCAAGCAGCCTCGGCGTGGACGGCGTATCGCTTGAATCCTGCTTCCTGCCAAGCCTGACTCCCGAGGCTGTGAGCCAGTTGCGCGAGGACCTGGACGAGCGCGGACTGGAGCGGGTGTGGGCTTGGGGGCACCCGAGTGGGCTCCAATCGGGCGATGCGCCGGAAGAAGTTGAGGATCTCAAGCGTCACACCGAGATCGCTGCGGCGATCGGTGCCAAGGTGATGCGTATCTGCTGTGGCGGCCGTCGCACGCGACCGGCCGAATGGGGCACGCACAAGGGCAAATTGGTCCCATTGCTGCGCAACGCGATAGCGCATGCCGAGCAGCACGGTGTCGTGCTCGCCATCGAGAACCACATCGACTTTCTGGCCGACGAACTGGTTGAGTTGATCCAAACCATCGACTCCCCCTGGCTGGGCGTTTGCCTGGACACCGCCAACAACCTGCGCATGCTGGAAGACCCGATGGTCGCGATTGAGAAACTGGCCCCCTATGCACGCGCCACGCATGTGAAAGATGTCGCTGCCAGAAGTGGCAATCCCCGAGAGTTCGCCTTTTGGCCGAGCGTTCCCCTCGGCAAGGGCCTCATCGACATTCCGCGAACTTTCGACGTGCTGCGCAAGCACGGATACACCGGCCTGCTCGCGCTGGAAATCGACTATCTGCATCCCGCCTTTGGCGGCGACGAACAGGCCATCGCCGACAGCCTCGACTACATGCGCGGCTTGCTCTAGACGTCGCCCCGCCCCGCCGGGCGCATTGGAAACGTTGCCCTCTACAAAATAACGGAGACATTCATGAAAGCGCCCAGTCAGATCAACGTCCAGGAGTTTTTGGACTCCAGGCCATTCGGCTCTTTTCACTGGAAGATCCTTCTGCTGTGCTTGACCATCCTGATCCTCGATGGATTCGACATCGTGGCAATGGGCTTTATTGCGCCCGCCCTCGTCGCGGACTGGAAGATTCCGCGCGAGGCGCTTGGACCGGTACTGAGCATGGGGCTGTTCGGGCTGGCGATTGGCGCGCTGACGGGGGGCCCGCTAGCGGACCGCTTCGGCCGGCGCAAGGTCATTATTGGCGCGGTCTTCTTCTTCGGCCTCATGAGCCTGGCATCGGCGTGGTCCCCAAACATCGCGGTGCTGTCGGTCCTGCGATTCCTGACCGGTCTGGGCCTCGGCGCATCGCAACCAAATGCTGCGACGCTGGTCTCCGAATACGCCCCGAAGAAGTACCGTTCACTGATGGTGACAGTTGTCTACTGCGGCTTCACGCTTGGCGCCGCAGGTGGTGGCTTCCTTGCCAACTATCTGATCACGACACATGGCTGGGCGTCGATCCTGGTCGTAGGTGGTGTGGTGCCGATCGCCTTCGCGCTGTTGCTCTGCTTCCTTCTGCCCGAGTCCGTGAAGTTCTTGGCTGTCAGGCATGGCGGTCATGGCGAACTGCTGCACATTGTCAACGCGATTGCTCCTGAGACGGCCGACCCGGCGACCGAGTTCGTGACGCCTGAACGTGAACATGCGGGCAAGAGTGCCATCAAGCTCATTGTCTCCAAACCGCATGCGGCAGTGACCCTCGCCCTGTGGGCCGGGCTATTCATGAATCTCTTGACCGTCTACTTCCTCAACAGTTGGCTGCCGATCATGGTCAAGGACGACGGCTTCACGCTGGCCGACGCGGCGCTTGTCGGCGCCATGCTCCAAGTCGGCGGCACGCTCGGCAACATTGTCATCGGCTGGGAAATGGATCGATTCAACCCGCACAAGGTCATGATCGGGACGCTGCTCGGCGCAGCATTGTTCACGGTGGCGATTGGCTCTCAGCATCATAGTGTCGATATGCTGATGGGGCTGGTCTTCCTGCTTGGCTTTTGCATCAACTCGGCCAACACGGGCTGGACTGCGATGGCTGCGGGCTACTACCCGACGGAAATGCGTGCGACGGGGACCAGTTGGATGACGGGCATCGGCCGGTTCGGTGCGATCTCCGGCGCGTCCCTCGGCGCAGTACTACTGGCCCTGAAATGGGACTTCGGCCAGCTCTTCATGGCCCTGACCTTTCCGATTGGTATCGCGATTGCGGCGGCCTACATCAAGGGGCGGCACAACGCCACGAACACGATCGCACGCAAGGCGCCTGCAATGTGAACCGGCACTTGCCTCGCCCGCCAGGGTCTTCGACCGAGGCGTCTCACATGTCAGCCAAATCTTCTACACGGCCCGATCGCCGGAGACTGAGTCATGACGCAATCTCTTTTGATTCCCAGCCCACAAGGCACAACACGGCTATTCGCGGTGTTGGGCGATCCCGTTGGACAGGTGCAGGCCCCCGTGCTACTGAACCGCCTCTTCCTGGAACTTAACGCGGACGCGGTCACGATTCCCGTGCACGTCAGACCGGGACAGTTGAAGACCGTGGTCGAAGGGCTCAAGCGCATGGAGAACCTCGACGGGATTGTGGTCACTATCCCGCACAAGTTCGCCATCTGCTCGCACGCCGACCGGGTCAGTACGACGGTCGGGTTGGCAGGCTCCGCCAACGTCCTGCGGCGCGATCCCGACGGCAGTTGGTTCGCCGAGAACTTGGATGGCTTGGGATTCGTGCAGGGCCTGCGCGCGCAGGCGCACGAACCAGCCGGCAAACTCGTCGCACTTTTCGGCGCTGGAGGAGCGGGGGCAGCAATTGCCACAGCGCTCGTTCAAGCGGGCGTCAGACGCGTGATGCTGACCGACACATTGGCGAGCAGGGCCGACGATCTGGCCGACCGCTTGAATGCATACAAGCCAGAGGTAGCGATTTCTTTGGCGAACCCGACTTTGAATGACGTGGACATGGCGATCAATGCAAGTCCGGTCGGACTGAATGCGCACGATCCCGTTCCGTTCCCTATCGATGATTTGCCGCGGCATGCGATCGTTACCGACATCATCATGAAACCGGCCGAAACCCGACTGCTCAAGTGTGCGGTCAAACGCGGGCTCAAGACGCACCCCGGCATTCACATGCTAACGCCGCAAATCCAACTGTATGCCGAGTTCTTCGGTGTAACGAGACCCGTTCACGGCAATTGTTGATTCGAATGGCGGGTCGTCGCGGTACTTCGCGGCCTTCCTGAGCGGGTGCGGCGCATCGGTACCGATTGCAGATAGCATCCGCACAAGTAGGTCCATGCCGCGACGATCTGGTCAGGGGTACCAGGAATTCATCTGCGGCGCTCATGGCCGGGACTCGACGCTCCAAAACGCGATGTCGCAGTGCGATGCATCCGGCCTGCTGCCCTCGGAGGCCGCGGCCGAAATTGCCACCCTCATCGACGCCGTGAACGCCTGGCAGGAACACTTCGCGCAGGCCGGCGTGACAGAGCGCGACATCGAGGGCCTGGCCGAGCGCATCGACAGCGAAGCGCTCCTAAGCCAACGCGCCGGCTTCGACCAGGCCCGGTTTCAGTTCACGCCGGCCAAGAGAAAGCGAGCAAGCCCCTTCCGGCGCCCTTGAAATCCTCGCACGACACACCAGTCCCTGCCCAAGCGCGTGGTACCAACTGAAGCCGTTCGATGCGCGGCTCGCGTTCTGTCGCCTGCGGGATCGAAGCAGCCGCGTGGGGATGCGCTGGGCATGGTAGCAGGGATGGAGACAATGTGCGGCACGCACCCGGAGGGCTGAAATTGGTCGGAGAACAACGGCTGCAAGCAGCTAAGCGTCGGTTTTTTCTGCCATCTCAAGTGCATCGCCTACCTCAACTTCACGACATCAGGTATGGCACTCATGGTGCCTAGCGTCCAGAATGCTCCGTCGCAAACCCGGGCATTGGGATGCTTGCCAGGAATAAAAATGCATAGCGGAGTTTGGACGGCCCCGTTCAGCGGGTAAGCCCAGCGATATATGCCGAATGTCTGTCTGGTGCACGGGAACCGACATGTCGCGCACAGTGCATAGTCGCCCGCTTCGGGTCAATTCCAGTCACTCAGAAGCGATTCACGAATGCCCCCTCACAGGGCGGACAAGAGAAGTTCATCGACCATGCTTCGAGCTTCCGCGGTCTGGTTTTGACAGGTGGTCCCTCGCGCTGCCTAGTCGCCGCCGACCGAAAGGTGCTGCCCCAAGGCCTGCATCA
Source organism: Cupriavidus sp. GW822-FHT02D05 (assembly GCF_058802485.1). Taxonomy (NCBI): domain Bacteria; kingdom Pseudomonadati; phylum Pseudomonadota; class Betaproteobacteria; order Burkholderiales; family Burkholderiaceae; genus Cupriavidus; species Cupriavidus sp. GW822-FHT02D05. Next base: position 131,255 of record NZ_JBXAOE010000002.1, read on the forward strand.
GGATCTCGTGGATTCGCTCACACCATTCCGGGAGGAAGTTTCGGGACGCGTGTCGATTTGATAGTGACTCGCACGTCGGTGTGATGGCCGCCTTGCTGTTTCAGCGAAGCCGCCCCGGGTCACGAACTTGTTGATACGAGAAGCCCCAGTCACGTCTACGCCAACTGGCTGGTCGTTGCCTGTGGTTTGGCAATAGTTCGTGCGATTTCGCACAGAGCAACAAATAGCGAGTCACTAGTCTGGATCATCAGAACGCGCCGTTGCTTCGAACGGTGCGCACCGGTCTCAGTGGAGAATCGGATGGATCGCTTCTACCTGTTCGACCCGTCGTTCCGCCCCAGCGCGACCATGGGACGCGTACCCATTTATAGCAGCACGCCCGAGCGCGCCGCGGCGTCGCAAATGACCGCATTTACCACGGCCCTGCAGGCATACACCGGCCAGGTCTTCAATAACTACGATACGCTACACGATTTCTCGGTACGGGAATATCGGACGTTCTGGCAATGCTTCGTGCAGTGGTCGCAGGGGCTTGCGTGGTCCGGCAGCTCCGAGCCGGTCTGCGTCGGCGACGAGTGCGAGTATGCACGCTTCTTCCCGCAGGTCCAACTGAACTACGCGGACAACCTGCTTGGCTTGGCGATAGCGACGCCCGACACACCTGCGCTGACCGCATGTCACGCAGATGGCCGACGTGTACGCCTGGCCCGCGGCGAACTGCGCAATCGGGTAGCTCGTCTTGCGCATGCTCTTTCGGAGTTGGGGCTGCGCGATGGGGACCGCGTGGTTGGCGTGATGCGCAACGACGCGGATGCGGTCGTTGCCGCGCTGGCCGTCACCGCGCTCGGTGCAACGCTGTCGACCGCCGCGGCCGAGATGAGCGTCGAGACGATCCTCGATCGCTTCGCGCCGCTAGCGCCGCGACTGCTGTTCGCGCACGCTGCGGATCGGGCGTTCGACACAGGCATGTCGCTGGCGGATAACGTCGCCGATCTGGCTGCCGCGTTGCCGTCGCTGCAGGGCGTCGTCCGGCTCGACGACGGAACCTTGCCGGACACCGTCAAGCAGCGGGTCTATTCGCTTGGCGAACTGATCGACAGTGGCGATGCCGGGAGCTTCGTGTGGCGGCGTTTCCCATTTAACCATCCGCTCTTCATCATGTTCTCGTCGGGCACTACCGGCAAGCCGAAGTGCATCGTGCATGGCGCCGGCGGCAGCCTGCTCGAGCATCTGAAGGAGCATCGGCTGCACTGCGACCTGCGGCCCGGCGATCGCTTGTACTTTCACACCTCCTGCGCGTGGATGATGTGGAACTGGCAGTTGTCGGCGCTCGCGTCCGGGGCCGAGATCGTTACGTATGACGGCCCGATCTCGACGGTCGATGCGTTGTGGCGCCTCGTCGCCGACGAGCGGGTTACCGTGTTCGGCACAAGTCCCGCGTACCTGAAGATGTGCGAGGACGCGGGCCTGGTGCCAGGGCAGCAATTCGATCTCGGCGCACTGCGCGCGATGATGTCGACCGGTGCGGTGCTGTTCGACGCGCAGTTCGAATGGGTGCGCGATCACGTGAAGCCGCTGCCCCTGCAGTCAATCTCGGGCGGCACGGACATTCTTGGCTGCTTTGTGCTGGGGAATCCGAACCTGCCGATCTATGCGGGGGAAGCCCAGTGCAAGAGCCTTGCGCTTGATGTTCAGGCGTGGGAACAGGGTGCCCGCACCTGCCGAACCGGCGAGCTGATCTGCGCGAATCCGTTTCCGTCGCGTCCGCTCGGCTTTTTTGGCGACACGGACGGCAAGGGGTTTCACGCTGCCTATTTCACCAGCAACGCAGGTGTCTGGACGCACGGCGATCGCATCGAATTCTCGCCGGAAGGCACTGCGCGGCTGCATGGCCGTTCCGATGGCGTACTGAATGTTCGCGGCATCAACGTTGGTCCGGGCGAAATCTATCGTGTGCTGAGCGATATCCGGGAAATTCGCGAGGCGCTGGTGGTCGAGCAGCGGTCACGCGCTGCACCGCCTGACGCCACGCGCGCGCAAAGGTACGACCAGCGCATCGTGCTGCTGCTGGTCTTGCAGGATGGCGTCGCGCTGACGGGCGCGCTGGCCGCCCGAGTGCGCCGCGACCTCGCACGTCGTGCGTCGCCCACGCACGTGCCGGACCGGATCATCGCCGTCGATGCGTTGCCGGTCACGCATAGCGGCAAGCTGTCCGAAGCGGCCGCGCGCGATGCGGTCAACGGCTTGCCGGTCGGTAATGCCGCGGCGTTACGCAATCCCGGATGCCTCGACTCGATCCGGAACCATCCGGCACTGAACCTGGCGGCGCGCGAATTGCCACCCGCCGGCGAGTCCCGCGAACAACTAGAACGTCATTTGCAGGTGCTGTGGGAGAAGCTGTTCGACTTCGCGCCGATCGGTCACGACGACAACTTCTTCGAACTGGGTGGTCATTCGCTGCTCGCTGCGCGGTTGCTCGCCGACGTGCATCAGTCGACCGGGCGCACGATCCCACTCGCGACGCTGCTGATCGCGCCGACGATCGCGCGCCTCGCCGCGGCGATCGACGAGGGCGAACTGCAGCCGCCGTCGCCGATCCTCGTGCCCGTGCGCGCCGGCACCGGGACGCCGCTATTCCTCGTGCATGGCTTGAGCGGCTCGGTGATGGAATGTTGGGGGCTGGTCTGCGCGCTGCGTAGTCCGCGCCCGGTCTATGGACTGCAGGCACGGGGCCTTGACGGCGAGCAGCCGACACAGCGGTGCGTCGAAGATATGGCGGCCAGCTACATCGAACAGATGCGCACCGTGCAGCCGGGCGGACCGTACGCGCTGGCCGGCTACTCGTTCGGCGGGCTGGTCGCGCTCGAGATTGCACAACAGCTGATGCGCGCTGGCGAGCACATCGAATTCCTGTGCCTGCTCGATACCTATGTGCACGAGCATTTCCTCCCATGGCATGCTTGGCTGCGGCACCGCTGCAGCTATTTGAGCTACCAGTGGCGCAAGCTGCGCGCGGTGCCTGCGGCGCAGCTTTTCGGTTACCTGACGTACATGCTCGGGAAGGCGGCCGATCGCGCGGGGATGAGCCTCGGGCGCATGACGCGCCGGCCGGACGCCTACACCGAATCGTTTCCGCCTGCGCTTTGGCGCGTGCGCGAAGCGATGAGACAAGCAACGACGACCTACCGGCCGCGGCCGTATCACGCCGGCCCGATTGTCTATGTGCGCGCGGCGATTCGACACCAGGATTGGGGCGATCCGATATCGCTGTGGCGGCGTGTCGCGCGCGACGGCTTGATGATTGCCGAAGTGCCCAGCGGCCATGGCGATATGCTCGTCGAACCAAACTTGCAGGTCGTCGCGGCGCTACTGGACGAGGGGTTGGCAAACCCGTGACGCGGCGGGCGTGTTTCATGAGGCGCCGCAAGGCGTGAGCGGGGATCGAACGGCATGCAGCACGATATTGTCACCGCACGGAACGTGGTACGTACCGCATCTCTTCTACTGCCTGATCCGAGCCGCCTCACGTTGCCGGAAGGAGCCGTACATGTGTGGGTACTGCATGACGCTCTTATCGACCCGGTATGTTCGACGCTTGCCCACACGCTTTCGCCGGATGAGCGACAGCGTGCCCGAGCCTACAGACACGAAAGGCATCGCAATCACTTCATTGCCCGGCGGAGCCTTCTCCGCTGGCTGATCGGCGGCTACCTGACCTGCAAACCCGAATCCCTGCGCTTTAGTGTTGCGCCGTTTGGCAAGCCCGCCTTGCAGTGGCCGCACGCTGCAAGGCTCGCGTTCAGTGTTTCCCACACTGACGGGATGACGCTGCTCGCTTTCGCATGGGATTGCTGCGTCGGTGTGGACGTGGAGCGGCGGATTGACGGCGTAGACGTTACGGGCGTTGGACGCGGACTATTCTCTCCGATCGAGGAGAAGGTGCTTGACCCGACACGACCTGATTTGGCTGCAACCCTGCTCAGTATCTGGATCCGAAAGGAAGCCCTGCTGAAGGCGCTCGGCACGGGCCTCTCCGGCGAGCCGAACGCCTATACGACCGAAGACGACTTGCTACGCGGCGAGGGCCGCTGGTGTGCTTCGCATAACGGCACAACCATTTCCGGCTGGACGTGCCTTGACCTCGTACTCGGGCCCGAAGTCCGCGGAGCGCTGGCCGTGTCGTTTGAAGACGCAAGCGTCACCCTCCACCGTTGCTCGTTATCGACCTGGGCAAACAGCTGACCAATTCGACGGCAATGCCGCATTAACGCTGGGCCTACGAGATGCGCGATCGAACAACCAGGAAGATACATTTGAATGGTTGTCTCGGAATCAGGGTTGCCATACAGCCTGAAGTGAAGGTCTGTTAGCTGTCCAGAGTCTCCCTTGATTGTCTCTATCACCTCGTACTTAAGGTGCACGACGCCGATCGGATACTCCAACTCTCCACGATGCGCGGCCTGAACGCCGCTGCTGCGCACCAAGTACGCACTGATCATTTGAACAGCCAGTGTGCAACGAGCCGTGTATAGCGCGGCATCACCACGTAAACCATCAGGAACACGATGGCCGCCGCGACGGCTGCCTTGTCGATGAACGAGTCATGGGCGAAACCGAGGCGCGCAAGCACCGGCACGACGCCCCATGGCACGACGATGCTGAGCGGCAGGATGGCGCTCCACGTGATGAGCCACTGCTTCCACGCGGTTGGGATCTTGACCCGTGCGTTCTTTGGAGTGAACCAGAAATCGAGGCCAGTCCTGATCTCGTATCGGTCGCCTTGCCGCAGCGATGACCGCATTCTCTCAATATGTTGGCGACGCACATCGGATTCCATCCAAGCGTTGAGGCTCCTGAAGTCGGCGAAGCGGACAATGGTCGCATACTCGCGGCTCGTGCCGACCGGACGGATCACATCGGTGCTTAGGTAGCCGGAAAACCTGGAGCATGCGGCTCGGATGTCCGCGAGCCACGCTTCATACTGCTCGGCGGCGTCGGGCTCGACCTCGTGAACAATGATGCTCGTCACGATTTCCTGCGGATTGAAGGTAGTCGGGTTCATCGCACTCCCGGTGGCGCCTGCATCGAGGACGTTCATGTCGGTTTGATCATGTCACGCGCATAGGCGAGGCCCGTGCCATACCCGCCACCATGCTCGACCACGATCGAGCGAGCCTTCTCATAGGTGTCATGACGGGTCCAATCCCTCTGGAATTCGAGAAGGACCTGGAGCCAGGAAGTCATGACTGCGCCAGCGCAAGCCATCCGTCGCAACGCAAGATCATGGCTTGTTGGTGTCAGCCCGCCGCAAGCATCGGCCGCAACGTATACCTGATATCCCTCGGACAGCGCTGACAGCACCGGGAAGCTCACGCAAGCCTCCGTCAGCATGCCCGCGATGATCAGCGTACGCTTTCCGGTAGCCGTAATCGCGCCGCGCACTGCATCGTCTTCCCAAAGATTCATGTTGCGGCGCTCAATCGGCGTGACGTTTGGCAGCACGTCTCTAAAAGCCGGCATCAATGGGCCGCTGTACACCTTCGAGGCTGAAGTGGAGACCACAACCGGCAAGTCAAAGGCGACCGCGGTCTTCGCGAGCGCAAGGCCATTACTGCGCAGAATCTGGGGGTCTTGAGAACCCGCGGCGAACGCAAGGCCCGCCTGTTCATCAACGAGGATCAATGCGCAATCGGCGGGGTCGAGCAACGGTAGTTTGGACATGGGAGTTCTCTTGTTCATTTGAGACCGCGATCTTGTTTCATGCCGCGGTCTGCGATCAATCCGCCCACAGCTAGCGTGCCAGCGAGGATGCCGAGAGAAGATGACGTATGGGCATGCTTCAGGAATCCGCTCGCAAACGCGAATGCGGCGAACTCCCATTTGCTAGCAATCTTCCTTACGCTCTTCATCGTCAGTCGGGATTGAAGTGGGCAGTCGGCCCGGTCTCTGAAATGACTGGACGCCCCTTGGAACGTCCAGCCCGCGAATGCAGTATTAGCGCTCGATCACCTGCGCATGGACCGGCGCCAGCGACTCGTGCTTCGTGGCGGTGCGCTGCTCGGCCTTGTGGACCATCGTGTAGGCGTAGTCCACGCCCATGCCGTAAGCACCCGAGTGTTCCTTGGCCACCTTCATTACCGCGTCGTACGTGTCACGGTTCTTCCAGTCGCGCTGCCATTCCAGCAGGACCTGCTGCCAGGTCACCGGCACCACGCCGGCCTGCACCATGCGCTGCATCGCGTAGTCGTGCGCTTCCTTGGTGGTGCCGCCCGAGGCGTCGGCCACCATGTAGATCTCGTAGTTGCCTTCGAGCATCGCGCACAGCGCGAACGTGGTGTTGCAGACCTCGGTCCACAGGCCGGCGACGATCACCTTCTTGCGGCCATTGGCGGCCAGTGCGTCGCGCACCTTCTGGTCGTCCCAAGAGTTCATCGAGGTGCGCTCGAGCGTCTGCTTGCCCGGGAACACGTCGAGCAGTTCGGGGTAGGTATAGCCCGAGAACGAGTCAGACTCGACCGTGGTGATGGTGGTCGGGATGTCGAAGATCTTGGCCGCCTTGGCCAGGCCAACCACGTTGTTCTTCATGGTCTGGCGGTCCATCGACTGCACGCCGAAGGCCATCTGGGGTTGATGGTCGATGAAGATGATCTGGCTGTTGTGCGGGGTCAGGACTTCGAGCTTGGCGTTGGACATGGCGTTCTCTCCATTCGATGTGATTCAATTTGGCTGATGTTTCTTCGCGGCGTAAATTTGTTTCTGTGCTGCCATGGACGGAACTATAGCGTCGATAGCTTTGCTCAAAGTGATCGATTCACGGATATATTATTCAAATATTTTGAATACATGAGCCCACCGAACGGACACTCCGGAGTACGGTGAGGGATACGACTGCACCTCTGCGCCTCTGCCAGGCCATAAGCATTCATACAGGCCCGGTTAGCGCTCCGTCAGACGAACCGTGGGATGGGTCGTCGCTGCGGCGTCTGGTCCGGGAGCGCGATCTCTTCCCGATCGATGTAGCACCACCCCCATCCCTCAGGGGGGTCATATCCCTCAATGATTGGGTGCCCGGTTTTCTCGAAATGCGCGCGGGCATGCTTGAGTGGAGAGTTATCACAGCAGCCAACGTGACCGCAGGTTCGGCACAGCCGAAGATGCACCCACGGGCTGCCCACCTTGAGGCACTCTTCGCAACCCAGGGCGCTTGGCACGACATCACGGATCGTATCCGTATGGTCACAGGTCTTCATGCCACTTCCTTTGACAGTCTGCTGAGGTAAGCGTGGATTTGGGAGATGGCAGCGGCGCCATCGCCGACTGCGGCGGCAACTCGCTTGGTCGAGCCAGCGCGGACGTCGCCGATTGCAAAGACGCCAGGCATGCTGGTCTCGAGCGATGCGTCCGATGCGCCAGTAAGAATGAAACCCTTGTCGTCCGTCGCAACCGAGCCATTGAGCCAGCGGGTATGCGGCGTCGCACCGATGAACAGGAACAGGTGGCAGATCGCATAGTGTGTCGAGGTGCCGCTGGCGCGATCGCGAACAGTAGCGCTGGCGAGCCTGTCGCCACTGGCGGCAAGTTCGGTCAGATCCGTACCGACATGAATCTCTACGTTGGACAGTGCCGAGATGCGGTCGATGAGGTAGCGGGACATGGTCGCCGACAGGTCTCGCCTGACGAACACGTGAAGTCGCTTCACGTGTGGCGCGAGAAACACGATTGCCTGGCCCGCCGAGTTACCGCCGCCGACAAGAGCGATTTCCTTGCCAGCACACAAGCGGGCTTCGATTGGGGACGCCCAATAGGAAACGCCGGAGCCCTCGAAATGTGCGAGACCGGCAATGTCGGGGTGTCGGTAGGCGGCGCCCGAGGCAATCACGACGGTACGCGCTGCCACCGTCGAGTCGTCCGAAAGCTTGAGCGCCAGCCGATTCTCGTAGCGATCGAGCCGCACCACGCTCACAGGGATGGCCACCTCAGCACCGAATTTGAGGGCCTGGGTGAATGCGCGGCCAGCGAGCGCCTGCCCGGAGATGCCGGTAGGAAAGCCAAGATAGTTTTCGATTCGCGCCGACGCGCCGGCCTGGCCGCCCATGGCACGCTCGTCCAGAACGACCACCGAGAGGCCTTCCGACGCGCCATAGACCGCTGCGGCCAGCCCGGCCGGTCCCGCGCCGACGATGGCAACGTCGTAGGTCTTCTGCTGCCCGAGCTTGGGGATGATGCCGAGACAGGCCGCCAGCTCCCGCTCATCGGGCCGCTTCAGCACGCTGCCGCCAGGGCAGACCACCAGCGGCAGGTCGGTGGGGAGAAGCGCCATCCGCTCGATAAAGCTGCGGCCCCCACCATCGACTTTGGGATCCATGACGTGGTTGGGATAGCCGCTGCGGGTCAGGAAGCCTTGGAGGCGCAGAAGATGCGCATCGTCTGGCGCACCAATCAGGATCGTGCCCGAGCCGCCGTGTTCGATCAGCCTGACACGGCGCAAGATCAGCGCGCGCATGACGATCTCACCGACCTCCGCCGATCCGATCATCAGCGCTCGCAAATACGGCGGATCGAACGGAAGCAGGGTGGCGCCGCCACGACCGGCTCGCGCCGAGGCGAGCGACGCACGGCCGTCAATCTGGCTGACTTCTCCCGTGAACTGCCCTGCGCGATGGGTGGTGATTGGCGCTTCCTCGTCAAGGCCATCCCGGCGCAGAACGTCGATCGAGCCATCCAGCACGAGCCAGACGGGCACATTCCTGTCTGCCGTGGCGAAGACAATCTCACCCGCCGCAAAATATCGCGGCGGACCGCTTGCGAACCGGCGCGCCGCCTCAACCTGGATCGGTGTCAGGACGGGGAATATCTGGTGCCTGCGCTCTCCGACACCGTCTGCGTGCTGCTCGATCATACGAGCGTTCTCCTCTCGAGAGCGGCGTCCGGTGGGTTTATTGCCAAGCACCGTCGGCTTCGCGTGAACCCGGTCAGCGTCACGCCAGGCGAGTTTCGATCGGCAACCCGGGGCTCAACGTTTTCGTGACGGGCGTGCGCTCGGCAATTTCCGCCAGACGCGCTTTCTGGCTGTCCTCCAGGCCTCTGATCACTAGCGTCCGCTCGATGCGCCACTCGTCCGTCCCGACTAGCCGCAGGGAGACATCGAGCGACTCAAGGGCCCAACCTTTGCGTTCGGCATACATTTTGAGCGTGATGGCGGTGCACGCTCCCAGGCTTGCAAGCAGTAAATCGTAAGGGGCCGGTCCGGCACCTTGCCCGCCGCGCGCGTGGGGTTCATCGGCCGTGATTGCGTGGCCGGATACGACGATGTTCGTGCGATAGGGCGTCGATCCAATCTGGGCGGTGCCGTGTGTCATGGTTCCTGCCTCCACTGCACGATGTGGGATGTTGGATGAACTGGCTTTGCTGGAGTATCTTCGCAAAGCGTCTGATATACCAATCATCCTTTGGTATGGTCGATCGGCTCGGCGGCATTTCGGGATACCCGAAGTCAACAGGTACGCAGAGACGGCGCAGCACAAGCGGCAAATCAATCCATGCGCGCGGGCAAGGCTTCGGCCAGCGTATCCACGGCCAGCCGCACCTTGCGTGACAGGTGTGGTGTCTGCGGCCACGTGGCGTAGAGACTGCCGGCCAGAACGCGCTCGCGGATCAGCCAATGTCGCCTCCTCTCGGCTGGCGCCTTCCTCAAGGGCGGTTGGGGCGATCTCGTCGGCGCGCCGTCCACATGGCCGAAAACGGATGTCGACGCGATCTGGCTCGATAGCTCACGGGCCGGAGATCATGTTGATCGGGAGATCGAACATGACCTGAGAGAGCTGAACCGGCAGGCTAATTGGTCAGCGAAGAATCAGTGCCGGCGCATATCCGAAATGGGGTGCGGGTTCAACCGGTCGATGCAACGAATTGATGGAATCGTTCATCCATTTAGAGCCGTTCACTTGAGCTTACGTAAGACGGTTGGCGCGGGTCGGGTAACACGCGTGCGACCGTCTTGAGCAAGCCAAGTCGCCGCCCGACTTCGTCGAGCCCTGGAAAGAACTCGCCGGAATTGGCCAGGGAGGGATTGGAGGTCGTCCAGTTGCCCACCGAAAGGCCCATCGAAGCCAGGCCATCCTGGCACATCTGCGCCACGGTTTCGGCCTTGAGCACGCGGCCGTTGGGCTCGGCCCCGTCATTGAGGATCATGCGGATGAACGTCATGTACTCGCCCACGGTGGCGTACAGGCCGTGGCCGCCCATATCCATCGGCGGCGGCTCGGGCAGCACGAGGTCTGGCAGCGGGGTCAGCTTGCCGTCGGCGGCGCGTTCGTGAATCGTCACGCGGCGGGCCTTCATGGATTCGGTCAGCCCGAACTTGATTTCCACCATGCCCAGCGGGTCGAAGATGCGTGCTTTCATCACCTCGCCCAACCGTCTTCCGCGCTTATGGTTGTCGCTTGCATGGCCTTCCGCACAGGAGGAAGCGATCCAAGCGTCGTCAATTTAGGGGAGACGGGCCACATGGCGTGTACGATTCCGGCATCTGCCTGTTCGGATCAGGCAGAAATCTGCGGGCTGCAATATGCCGCTGCCCGGTCCGCCCCACACATGGCCTTCCCGCGCGGTAAGCCATGCACCGTGACCACAATCACCTTGGCTCGCGGTGGCGGATCGAACGCGGCGTGCAATGGCGGGGGCGTTGTCCGCCTTCTCTGCAATTCGCAGGCGGACTGTGGCTTGCCGCCGCCGCGCTTGCCAGGTTGGTTAGTCATAGTTTCGGAAACGCCTTGACCACGTGCCGCAACAGGCTGGTGGCGACTGGCGAGAGCGGCCGTCCGGCTCGCGTGACGACGTGGATCCGGCTGTTGTTCAGGATCGGATTGGCAAGCGGCAGCGATATCAGGTCGGTGAACTGTGCGCCCTTCAGCGGAATCGAGCGTGGCGTCATGATGTAGCCGAGCCCCATCGCTGCAAATTCCCACAGCACCTTGAACGAGTTGGTGACGAGCATCGGCTTCAGGGTGATGTGCTCGTCCAGTTCCGCTGCCTGCACGTGCTTGCGCACGCCGAACGACTCGACCAGCGCCGCGCCCTGGTGCTGCGCCAGTTCCACCAAGGTCAGCGCGCTGCGGTGGTGCGCCAGGGGGTGGCCCTTGCTAACGTGAACGCGGATCGGGGACAGCCGCGAATAATGCGAGCGCAGGCGCGCGTCGTTGGGCGGCTGGAACACCAGGCCAATGTGTGCCATGTCTTCCACGATGCAGCGGACCGTTTCCTCGGTCCCGGCCACCCGGACGTTGTAGGTCACGTCAGGATGCCCGATCAGGAAGTCGCGCAGCACCGGCTCGAGCACCATGTCGATGAAGCCCTCGCCAAATATCAGCTCGATGTGCCCGCGCTGGGCGTTCTTCAGGCTGTTGACCTCGGCGAGGAATGTGTCGTGCAGATCCTGCTGGCGGCGGGCGAACAGGGCGAGCATGCGCCCGGCGTCGGTGACGACGACGCCCCGCCCGCGCCGCTCCAGCAGCGTCAGGCCCGTGTCCTGCTCCAGTTTGGCCACGGCGCGACTCACCATCGACGGGTCCACCGAGAGCACATCCGCCGCGCCGCGCACCGACCCCGTCTCGATGATCTGGAGCAGGCACAGCGCCCGCTTCCGATCCAGCACGTCTCCCATCCGTTCTTCCATTGCGCCGACATCTCAAATGTTGTGGTTCGAATGTTGTCATTTATACAACAATTCGTCCCCTCAGCTGTCATGGATGCGACGGACACATCTGCAGATAATGGCGTGAACCACCTTGATCGACGACAACCATGACCGAATCCGCCCGCGCCCACTTGAGACGATCCATCGAGGCCATCGCGCCAGAATTCGTCGCGATTCGCCGCCAGATCCACGCGCATCCCGAGCTGGCGTTCGAAGAGCGGCGCACCGGTGACCTCGTCGCGGAGCTGTTGGCAGCCTGGGGCTACGAGGTCCATCGCGGCCTGGGCACGACCGGCGTGGTCGGCAGGCTAAGCAAGGGCCAGGGAACGCGGACGTTGGGCATTCGCGCCGATATGGATGCGCTGCCTATCCAGGAGAAGACGGGGCTGGACTATGCCAGCACCCTGCCCGGAAAAATGCACGCCTGCGGGCACGACGGACACACGGCCATCCTCCTGTGCGCCGCGCGGCATCTGGCCGAGTCCGTCGACTTCAACGGGACGCTGAACCTGATCTTCCAGCCCGCCGAGGAAAACGAAGGCGGCGCGCTGCGCATGCTGGAGGACGGTCTGTTCGAGCGCTTCCCCTGTGATGAGATCTACGCCCTGCACAACGCCCCGGGCCTGCCGGTCGGCCAGATCGGCCTCATCGCCGGTCCGGCCATGGCCTCGTTCGACCGTGCCACGGTGACGCTGACCGGCCGCTCGGCCCATGGTGCCATGCCACACCATGGCATCGACGTGATGCAGGGCGCGGCCAGCATGGTGCTCGGGCTGCAGTCCATCGTAAGCCGCGAGATCGACGCGCTGAAGTCGGCGGTCATCACCGTGGGCTCCATCCAGGCGGGCGCAACCTACAACGTGGTGCCTGAGAGCGCGACGATCAAGATCGGGGTGAGAGCGCTCGACCCCAAGGTGCGCACCCACATCGAAACGCGCCTGCGGGACTTCGTGGCGGCTCAGGCGCGCAGCTTCCAGCTTCAGGCCGAAGTCGTCTATGAGCGCAAGTATCCGGTGCTGGTCAATCACGACCGCCAGACGGAGCGCGCGCGGGAAGTGGCGGTCCGGCTGCTGGGTGAGGACAACGTCGTGTCCCGCGGACCCGTGATGGGCAGCGAGGATTTCGCCTGCATGCTGGAGCATCGCCCCGGCGCCTACATCCGGCTCGGCAACGGCCTCGGCCAGGATGGCGGCTGCATGGTCCACAACCCCTTGTACGACTTCAACGACAGGGCCCTGCCGGTAGGCGCAGCGTTCTGGGCCAGCTTGACGCAAAGCTACCTCGCCTGACAAATTCAATAACGGGAGACAACCATGACCACACAGACGCGCCGCCGCTTCCTCCAATACGCTGGCCTGACCGCAGGCTCGACGGTACTTGCCGGCCTGCCCGCCTTTGCGGAGCAGACCTTCCCGAGCCGGCCGCTGTCGCTGGTGGTTCCCTACCCCGCTGGCGGTGCCAGCGATACGTCCGCGCGCATCTTCGGGGAATCCATCGGCAAGAGCGTGAAGCAGCAGGTAGTCGTCGAAAACTACGGAGGCGGCACCGGGCTGATCGGTGCCAATAAGGTACTGGCCGCGCCGGCTGACGGGTACACCTTCTTTCACGGCTCGATCAACGAAGTGTTCCTTTCCCCGCTGCTGAATCCAGCGGCCCGCTACAAGCCCCAGGACTTCATGCTTGCCGCCCCGATTAGCGACGCCAGCATCGTGCTCCTCATCCGCAGCGGCATCCCGGCCGACTCGCTGGACAAGTTCCTGGACGTGGCGAAACAGAACAAGAGCAAGCCGCTGACCTACGCGACCGTCGGCATCGACTCGATCTATCACCTGATGGGCGACGCACTCGGCGCCCGCATCGGCGCGCCCTTCCTGCACGTGCCCTACAAGGGGGCAGCCCCCGCGCTGCAGGGCCTTGCCGGCGGGGAGGTGGATTTTGCCATCCTGCCCTATCAATCGAGCTTCGACAGCATGCAGGAACAGGGCCGGCTCAAGGTGCTGACAAGCTTCTCCAGGTCGCTGCCCGCGCCGCTCAAGCATATTCCGCTGATCTCGCAAAGCCGGCAGGTCCCCGACTTCGAATACGCGATCAGCGGGGGCTACTTCGTCAAGCAGGGCACACCTGCCGACCGGATCGCAGTGCTGCGCAAGGCGATCGGCGAAGCGCTGGCGAAGCCGGAGATCCGGGCCAAGCTGGAAGCCGAGGGCCGCGCCGTCGCGCAGCCCATCGACAATCAGGCGCAGGCGAACCAGCTCTTCGACCAGTACATGGGTCGTGTTTCGCAGCTCATCCGCAACGTGGGGCGCAAGACTGCCGCCTGACTTCCGGCCGAGTGGCACCGGGGCTCGTGCCGCACATAGGGCAGTCCATCGAGGGCGGCAACAACCGACTGATCGACGAAATCCCAAACGCGAAACTCATCGTGCCGAAGCGGATGCGTCGTGATCCTCTCGAAGGCAACCGATTCGGCCCGGCCCACTTCCCAAAGATGACAACGGTTCGGAACAATTAACGCGCCAGGACACGCGCAAGAGCGATCATCCCTGACTCAATTGCGTCGCTGCCGACAGATGCAAAACCCAACACCAGCCCCGACGGCGCCGGACGGTCAATCGCGTAGAGCGACAATGGTCGTGTCTCGATGCCCTCGCGCGCCAAGCGGCGCGCCACGTCGGCATCATCGATGCCGGGCGGCAAAAAGGCCGGCGCGTCGAGTCCCGCAACGATTCGAGGAACATGCAGCAGTCCGGAAAGACGCCGATCGGCAGTGCTTTTCAGCGCTTCGGCACGCTCGCCGTACAGCATGCGCATGCGCCGGATGTGGCGCCCGAAATGGCCGTCCGCGATGAATTCATGCAGTACCGACTGCTGATCCAGTGGGACATGCCGCGCTGTCAACGACAACGCGGCCACGAACGGATCGACAAACCGGTCAGGCAAGATCGCATACGCGGTCCGTAACCCAGGAAACAGCAATTTGCTGAATGTGCCGCAGTAGATCACGCGTCCGTCGTGGTCGAGGCTCTTCATTGCGGCCAGCGGATTGCCTTCGAAGCGGTATTCGCTGTCGTAGTCGTCTTCGATGATGACGGCGTCTCGATCCCGTGCCCATTCGAGCAGCGACAATCGCCGTTCAAGCGCGAGCGGCGGTCCGAGCGGTGCTTGCCGCCCTGCCGTGACGTAGGCTAGACGCGCGTCGGGCGCGTGCTGTCGTGCCCATTCCACGTCGATGCCCCCCGCATCGACAGGCACACCGACAACCCGGGCGCCCGCGGCCTCGAGCACGAAGCGCGCGCCCGGATATCCCGGATCTTCGATCCACGCGGCGTCGCCCGGATCGAGCAGCAGACGCGCGCCCAAATCGATAGCCTGCTGGACGCTGCCGAGCACCACGACGCTATCTGCCGTGCACGTAATACCTCGCGACATGCCCACGTACTCGGCAATCGCCGCGCGCAGCGGCCGATATCCTTGCGCCTCACCGTCGCCAAGCAGATCTCGTCGAGTCCGGCGCGTGCGTTTCGCTGCCAGCCGCGCCCACAGGTCGAACGGAAACGCATCGAGATCGGGCTGGCTGGCACGAAAAGCCCGAGCGGGACTCGTGCGGCCGCTCACCTGAAAGGCGGTTCGCGCAAGCAGACGGCCGCGGGCCGAGAGCGCAATGGCACGTGGTCGCGCGTCGTCAACGTTATCGCCATGGCGGTCATGCGCGCCTGACCATCCGTCGCGCGTCTTGATCGACGGCCGATCGCTGCTGTCGATACGTCGATCCGGCAATTCGGACGTGACGAAACTGCCTCGTCCGACAGCGCCCGTCAGATACCCTTCGGCCGTGAGTTGTGAAAACACGCCTAGTACCGTGCCGCGAGATAGCGCAAAACGTGCCGCGAGATCGCGCGACGAAGGTAGACGCGCCCCTGACGACAGCCGGCCCATCAGAATGGCAGTGCGCAGTTCGTCATATAGCCAGCGTTGCAATGACATCCCGCTCGGTCGCGGCGCAAGTGCAAGTTCGATCTGTTCGGCTCGGCGCATCGTTGCCTTTCCATATTGGCTCAGTCAATTTCTCGATAATGGACCTTTTTTGCGACCATTAACAACCCTATCCTGCTCTTCATCAAAAAATGCGACATACCGTTGCATCGTTCTCAATCGCAAACAGGAGAAGAGAGATGAAGCACAGGGTTTTTGTGGCCGGAGCAAGCGGCGCCATTGGCACCGCACTGGTGCCCCTGCTAATCGCGGCGGGCTATACGGTGTTCGGCAGCACCCGGCGCCCCGACCGGGCGAAGAACCTCGAAGACGCTGGTGTCACGCCGGTCGTCGTGGACGTATTCGATGTGGACGCGCTACGCGACGCGTTGGGTCGCATCGCGCCGCATAGCGTGATTCATCAATTGACCGATTTGCCGTTCGGGCTGGATCCCGCCCGCATGGCTCAGGCGGTGACCGCCAACGCCCGGATTCGCGACGAAGGAACGCGTAACCTGGTTGCAGCGGCCATTTCAGCCGGTAGCAAGCGGATGATTGCGCAAAGCATCGCGTGGGCGTATCGACCAGGCGGGACGCCCTACGATGAAAGCTGCGCACTCGATATCGATGCGCATAGCCCGCGCGGTACTAGCGTGCGGGGCGTCGCGGCACTGGAGCGCCATGTGTTGGAAACGGCGCCACTGACTGGGACCGTACTCAGGTATGGACAGATTTACGGGCCCGGCACGGGTTGCGATGTACCCGCCGGCTCAAGCCCGCTGCACGTCGAAGCCGCTGCGTTTGCGGCTTTGCTAGCGCTCGAACGGGGCACATCGGGGATATACAACATTGCGCAGGACGACGCCGAGGTCACCAGTGCAAAGGCGAAGCGTGAGCTGGGTTGGTCGCAGGACCTGCGATCGGGGGCGCATGTATGAACCCGCGTGCTCTGCCGCTTCTCGCGCACTTGCCGCGGCTGCCGGGCAATCCCACGATGCTTGCGGCAATAGCAGTAGCATTGCTGCTGCCGGGTCCGGCGACGCCCCGTTCGGCGATCGACTGGTTCGCCGGCATTTGTGGCAGCGGTGGCGATCCGCTGCTGTCCAGTGCATCGCCGGATGCCACGGCGACGGGGCGTCCCGCTTCGACCGTAAAAATTCTGTCGTGCGAAGCTCTGCCTGACGCGCCGGGCAAGTCGGTGACGACGGCTATCGTCGACTTTCCGCCGCTCGGCTTTACGCCCGCGCATCGTCACCCGGGCTCGGTGACGGCGGTCGTGCTCGAGGGGACGATTCGCTCTCAACTGGCGGGAGGAGGACCCGTCGACTATGTCAGTGGACAAACATGGTTCGAGCCGCCACACGCACTTCACCTGTTCGCCGAGAATCCCGATCCGACGCACCCGGCGAGATTTCTTGCGACCTTCGTCGCCGATACCGGTTGCGGGGCATTGGTGCTACCGCCTGACTAGATTTCACGGCCAGACCGCAATGCGAACGTCTGCTTCGAAGAAAATTGAGTGGCTGTTGTGGGTTGGGAAGAGCCGAGGACGATCTGGTTCACGGAGGACGCGACCGCGATGCCTGGCGGGCACGGGCGGAAGGGATATTTGATGTCGAAGGTCTCATTCTGGCATGCGTTCCGGATGCCGCCACTTGCGATCCAAGCGTTGTGGCCGACGCAATCCGGGAGTGGTGCGACGTCGCAAGAGCTATAGAAAGTCGGCACGAGGCTGCTAACTCTTTCTAGAGTAGGAAACCGAAATAGGCTGAACTACCGTGCACTATGGCTTCTCCGCATTGAGACCGAGCCCGCAGACCGTGGTCTTGCCCTGCCGCTGCCGCCCACCCGACTGGAGCCGCAACCCCTCATGCCTGGGGCGCGTCCTGCATCCGGCCAAGCCCGGCCATGGAGGCGCTTTGGGCGCCCGAGCCGGGATTCTGGCCGCTGCCAGAGCGGTACCCGGAATACGCCTTCCACTCGAAGGAACTCCTCCAGGAGGGGCTGCAGCGACCCGTCGATCCGAATGTGCCCTTTGTGGGCGGGCATCGACCGATCGTTGTCGGTGGCATGAGCATGCGCTGCGGCCACAAGGACTTTGCGTTGGACGTCTTCCATCGCGCGCGCAAATCCGCCTCGCGCATCAGCGTGCGGACCCGATTACAGCTGCGCCTCTTCAATCCCCGGAGTGTGCGAATCTACGCAATGCCGCCAAATCCAGTATCTGAATCGACCCATACTCAGCAACCACTAACCCTGCATCTTCCAGTTCGCGGATGGCCCGATTCGTGTTCTGCCTTGAAAGCCCGCAAAGCCTCCCAATTTCCTCCTGGGAGAAGCCCAACGTCTTGTCCGTGGCTGGATAGAGCTGCTGATTGAAAAGCTCTGCCAAACAGAATGCCACCCGCGCAGACGCTTCATGCAGCCGAAGGTTGTGCACCAGTCCAACGTAGTAGCCACATCGAGCGTTGAGTTGGTCGATCACGTATCTGCTGAACGAGTGGCTCTGCTCAAGGAGCCAAAGGAATGTCGACTTGGGTACGAATGCTAGGCGACTATCCCGGATCGCAACAACAGAATAGGGCCGTGGCTCGTCTTTCAGCACAACACCCTCACCGAACCACGAGCCGGCAGGAACGCCCGCAAATGTGATAACCCGCCCCTCTCTCGAGGCGGTATCGACCTTCACGATCCCTTCCATCACCGCAAGCCAGTGGTCGGCAGGATCCCCTCGATGGCACGCAACGGCACCAGCATCGTAGGATCGGTCAAAGCTATCACGCATAACTCGAGTCTTCTGCTCAGAGGTCAGATTCGAGCACCAGGGCGCCTGCAAAAGAAACGCCTCCAGACTTAGATGGCCAGGCTTGCAAAAACCAGCATTGCGATTCTGCAAGGTGGAGTCGACCAAGCTGCTGGATTTCGAGAGGGCGACGGGCGAAACTCGCATCGCTTCCGCTCGCTTGGCTTGCATGCCATTCACGTGGTTCATCATTTGGAGCCAGTATTGCGCAGTTGCATGATCACCTGTTTGCGCTGAGCACCCGCCGCCGACTTGATACCGCTGGCATGTGGCAAGCGCTGTGCAGAAGTCCAGTCTTCCAGATCCTTGGCAGACCTCCGACCTGGGAAGCTGTCGGGATCAAGTGGGATTCGACGTTCTGTTAAGTGAAATTTGGATTCGCTTTAGACTATGGCCCGAAAGGGATACTGTCAAGGGAAGCACGGCTAGGTGTTTGTACGGAGGGCGCTATAATGGCCACCATAAAGGTGAGCGGTGTACCGCACAATTTCTCGTCGAAAAGCAGGCATAACTGAAATGGAAATTCCACATAGCCCTCCGCGCATTCGGATTCGCCGGCGGGGTGCCGACAAACATCCGTTGATCCTCCAAGCCGCACGAGATTTGGTGGCGGAATCTGGGTTCCGAGAAGCCCAGATGTCGTTGATTGCCGAGGCTGCAGGCATCGCGATCGGCACGTTGTACCGCTACTTTCCGTCCAAGACCGAGTTGTTGGTCGAACTCGTGAAAACGACGGCGCAACGGGAAGTCGACGTCGTAGCTGGTATCGCCATGCGTGATGGGACCGCACTAGAACGTCTTGGTGCGGCCGCATGGACGTTCGCGAGTCGCGCTTTGCGAGGCCGACGCTTAGCCTACGCCCTAGTCGCTGAACCTGTTGAGCCAGATGTCGAGGCTGCCCGGCTCACTTATCACCGAGCACTGGCCAGGGTATTCAAGACGATCATTGAGCAGGGCATGGCGAATGGCGAGTTCCCTGCACAGGATGCCGCCGCATCGGCAGACTGCATAGTCGGCTGCCTTTTCGAAGGCCTGGTGGCACCGCTCACCAACAACGCTACAGCCGATGCTGTCCAGGCAGCCGCCCACGGCTCGGCCATCATCACCTTTTGTCTGCGAGGGGTTTCAGGCTTACAGGCGCCCGCCTATAGGATTCCGACTGTGTAGTCGCTTCCTTCAGGAATCGACCGTCTCTACCGGCTAGCGGAGGACGATCTCCCCCCCCGACCTCGCCTTCCGCAAGGATTTCTGTCGCGCCGACTACCTCTACAAGCCTCTTGCGCTTAGCGGATGTGCTGCCGGCCTCGTGTTTTCGGCCGGCAGCACAAGAGGACTGAAGTAGTGAAGTGACTTGATCCGCCTGTGACAATGTTGTCACAGGCAGTGGATCAATTGGTGCACGTATAGCTTGATGCGGCGTTCACGTCCCCGCTGACGTACTTTGGCCACTGGGGGTACTCGCACAGAGGCCGCGTGCGCCCCGCGGTGGGCGGGTTCAAGTCGGTAACGACGAGATTCTGCGGAGCCGTGCCTTTCGTGACCCAGTTATCCAAAGCAGTCAGCCCATCATATGCCGCCTCAAACTGCCCGCCCGTGCCATGTGCGGCACCGGGAACCAGATAGAACTTGAGGAATGACGACAGCGCATTCTGCCCATAGTTCGCCAGCAATCGGTTGTAGTAGTCAATCGACATTTGAGCCGGAATGAACTGGTCGGATTGCCCGTGCTGAAGGATCACCTTCCCACCTCGGTTCTTGAAGTTGTCGAGGTTGACAGTCGTGGAGTCCATCATTTGACTTACCGTCTGCGTTCTAGCGGTAAGCGGCCCTGGATCCGTGAAGTTGAAGGACATCAAATCGAGCGAGGGATCCCTTGCAATAGCGTATCGCACGAGGCTATTCGGGAAGGCATAGAAGAACGACCATTGTGCGGTTGCATTTGTCCCTGGGTCCAGTACGGCGTCTGCTGGAGAGTCCCCCAACGGTAACAAGAAGCCACTCCAGAAATCGGTGCCTGCGAGGATGTTGTAACCAGGAATGCTGTGAATACCGTTTGCGAAATCAAAATTTGTCTTCAGCGGCGTGGCCATGGTATTGACAGTACTGATCTGAACGTCAGACAGGCAAGTGTCGCCCGTGTCGGCGCCCCCTGGGCATCGCACAGTCGCCGGATCGAACGTACAAAGCCCCGGATTGCTGATCAGGCCGTCTGTCGCGCCGTCCAGACTGTCACAGGCCGACATCACAGCCTTCTTGAGCATAGCGGCCTTGTTTGCGTTGATGAAGCCGCCTGGGGCAAGTAACGCCTGAGAGATGCGCCCCATTTGGTAGGCCAGCCCCATGATCCCGGACGCGGGATACGTCGAAATGATGCCATCGTAGTCTGACGCGTACTTCTGCGCAGCGATAAGCGCCTGGCGACCGCCGCCAGAGCCACCAATGTAGTAGCTATGCGCGAACGTCGCCCCGTAGCGCTGCTTGGTTAAAAACAGAGCGACATCATGCGTTTTCTTGATGTGGTCGCCGGCATAGTTCGCCAACGCCTCATCGTTCTGAGCGAACCGGCCATCCCCAAAGCTTCCTTCATGCCCGCTATCGCTGCCAAGCGTCACATATCCGCGCGCCAGCGGAGTCAGAACCCCCTTCGGTTCGCCATAGGATGTGAAGCCGGTTTTTGTGAAGCCTGTTGTGTCCGGGACAGACCCGTCAAGCCCACCGCCACCGAAGTGAACAGATTTCCCGTTCCAAGTGGACGGCAAATCAACTTCGAACTTGATGTCCGGCGCGGCCGGGTCCACGGGATGAATCCCCCCCAAGACCTTGCAGAACTCGCCATTTGTATTGCCCGACGCCGTGGCAGCAATGAGCGTCGCCGACGCGATCGTGGCGCCAGTCGTTGGCAAACCAATCGCGGAGGCTGGTACGGCTGAACCTTGAAGCGCCGCGCACTGCTGCGCTGGCGTCAACTGGGGCGTGGCATCGGCTACGACAGAGTCGCTGCCTCCTCCACAACCAACGACGAGCAAGGCCGATAGCGTTGCCACAGTGGGTGCAAGCCATTGCGGCCTGACTTTGGTGAACTTCATGACGTTGTCTCCTAGCGGACGCCGGGACTTCTAGTTGTCCACGAGTCGCTTTCGTTCAAGTAAATAGCCCTGCGAGGTGCGTCGTCACTGACGAGCATGGCGGCGAAGCACCTCGATGACGACCATACCGATCGGGCCTGCTCAGGATTGTCTTGCGCAAGACGATTGGAAATTTCGAGCCGTATTCAGTCGAAGATGTTGGAGTAGCCCTGCCATATTCAGGTTGGGCCACTCCTTGATATGCAGAAAACCTTGTTCAAGCTGGCGGTCGTTTTCGTTCTGGAATGCCACCCGCTCTGTGGTCTCGACACCTTAAGCATTTACCCGCTGTCAGCGGTGCTTGAATGCTGGTTGCCGTTTCGACAGGAAGGCGGACATCCCTTCCGTCTGGTCATCAAGTCCAAACGTGGAATGAAAGGCGCGGCGCTCGAAAATCAGCCCGTCGCTCAAAGATGACTCGTATGCACGATTGATCGATTCCTTGATCATCATGACTACAGGTAACGAGTAACTGGCAATCAGCTTGGCAGCTTCCAGCGTTTCGTCGAGTAGTCGATCGCAGGGATAGACCCGCGAGACAATGCCCCAACGCTCAGCCTCGGCCGCATCAACCATGCGCGAGGTCAGACACAGGTCCATTGCTTTGGCTTTGCCGGCAAGCCGCGGCAGGCGTTGTGTTCCGCCAGCACCAGGCATCGTTCCAATCTTGATTTCGGGTTGTCCGAACCGTGCCGTGTCTGAGGAAAAGATCAGATCGCACATCATCGCCAGCTCGCATCCGCCACCCAACGCGTAACCCGACACCGCAGCCACAACTGGCTTTCTCGCTTCCCGAACCCTCTCCCAATTTCTCGAGATGAAGTTGCCTTGGTAGACCTCCTGGAAATCGAAATCCTTCATGTGCGCAACATCCGCACCCCGCTGCAAACGCGCGCTCATTGCCGGTCAGGACGATGCATCCGATGTTGTCGTCCCGCTCGTACGCATCAACAGCGGCCCCGACTCCATTCATGACATCGTCATTGAGCGCATTCAGCGCTTCGGGGCTGTTGATCTGAATCAGACCGACGCGGTCGATCGCCTTTCGCAAAACCACTTCACTCACATTTGGCTCCGGCCAACAACTTCACGACGCCACCTGCCTCGCGTCGAATGCGAGGCAGGTGGCCTTTCCTTACAACAACTCGACCGCCACCGCGGTTGCCTCACCGCCACCGATGCAAAGGCTTGCCACGCCACGCTTCTTTTCCGCCTCCCTGAGGGCGCCAAGAAGTGTCACAAGGATCCGTGCGCCAGACGCACCGATGGGATGCCCAAGAGCGCACGCTCCACCATGAACGTTGACCGTCTCAGGGTCCAAGCGCAGGTCATGAATCGCCGCCATCGTGACTACAGCGAACGCCTCGTTGATTTCCCACAAATCGACATCTGCGGTCGACCAGCCGGTCTGACCAAGCAACTTCTGGATGGCCCCCACCGGAGCAGTGGTGAAGTCCGCGGGCGCTTGTGCATGCGTCGCGTGGCCAACGATTCGGGCGAGCGGCTGTACACCCAGCTTCCTGGCAGTCGATTCCCGCGCCAGCACCAACGCAGCAGCGCCGTCCGAAATCGAGCTTGAGTTCGCCGGCGTCACCGACCCCCCTTTTTTGAAGGCCGGCTTCAACGAGCGGATCTTCTCAAGGTTGACCTTTGGCGGCTGCTCATCGCTCCGCAGCGTGACCTCCCCTGTCCGACCTTGGACCGTGATCGGCGTCGTTTCCCATGCGAAATCACCGCGTTCGATCGCCGCCTTCGCACGCTGGGTCGAGAGAATGGCCCATTCGTCCTGGGCTTCGCGCGAGAATCCATAGCGCTCGGCACAGTCCTCGGCGAACGTACCCATCAGCCGGCCGCGTGTGTCGTCTCGATAGTGATCTTCCAATCCATCGAAGAACATGTGGTCCAGCAACTGCCCGTGGCCGAGCCGATACCCTTTGCGCGCCTTGGGAAGCAGATAGGGGGCGTTAGTCATCGACTCCATCCCCCCAGCAACCATCACGTCGTTGGTTCCAGCGGCGATCGAATCATGCGCCAGCATCACGGCTTTCATGCCGGATCCGCACACCTTGCTGATCGTCGTACACGTCACCGATTCAGCAAGGCCCGCGTTCAGGCAGGCCTGCCGCGCAGGAGCCTGACCAACGCCGGCCGGGAGAACACAACCCATCAGCAGTTCCTGGATCGCGCCAGCATCGATACGCGCGCGCTCGACAGCTGCGCGAATAGCGAAGCCGCCCAGTTCCGGGGCTGTCAGGCTTGCGAGATCTCCTTGGAAGCCACCGATCGGCGTGCGTGCGGCGGACAGAATGACGACTGGATCGTTTGTACTCATGTTCGGTCTCCGTTCTGGTGATTTACTTTGCCGCCATCCGGATGGCGCCATCGAGCCGGATGACCTCGCCATTCAAGTAGCCATTGCCAAGCACGTGCTCGACCAGACCCGCGAACTCCGTCGCCTTACCCAAGCGCGAAGGAAACGGAACGGACCGACCCAGCGCCTCTTGCACATCGGCTGGCATCTTGAGCAGCATCGGGGTTTCCATGATCCCTGGAGCAATCGTCACGACCCGAATTCCGGACCTGGCCAACTCCCGCGCGAGCGGCAAGGTCATCGCAACCACACCGCCCTTCGAGGCGGCGTAGGCGGCCTGCCCAATCTGGCCGTCGAACGCAGCAACCGACGCAGTGTTGATGATCACACCGCGCTCGCCATCGTCGTCGGGTGGCTCCTGTTGCATGATTTCGGCGGCCAGCCGAACCATATTGAACGTGCCGCCCAGGTTGATGTTGAGGGTGCGCAAGAACGAGCTCATTGCGTGCGGCCCCTGCTTGCCTACTACCTTCTCCGCGGGCGCGATACCGGCGCAGTTCACCAGGCCGCGCAATGTTCCCAGCGCGGTTGCTGCTTTGAATACGTCTTTTGCTCCCTCTTCGCTCGTCACGTCGGCACAGACAGACGCGCAGCGGAGTTCCTCAGCCAACGCTTCGACGGCCTCCAGATGGAGGTCGACGATCACCACCTTGCCCCCTTGCTCAGAGAGCAATCGGGCAGTTGCGGCTCCCAGTCCAGAGCCACCGCCGGTTACGACGAATACGTTGTTACTGATCTGCATCGGATGATTTCCTGAGGGTGATGGGTCAACTGCTTGCCGACCAAGGGATGTCGGAGTGTGAGGGAAGCGCTTGCGCGCCATGTGTGTTGGCCGCGCTGCGGCGATGGTCGATCATCATGACCGCGACGGTGCCCAATACGCCGGCAAGGCCGATCGCCAAGAAGTTCTGCTCCAGAGGCAGTCGCATCGCCACCAGCATGCCGATCAGCACGGGTGCGGCGATCGCTCCGAGGCGGCCGATACCGGAGGCAAAGCCCACACCGGTCGAGCGAATCGAAGCGGGGTAAAACTCACCGGCGTATGCGTACGCCAGGAGCTGTGTTCCAAGGGTGGAGGCACCGACGACGAACACGACAAGGAAGAGCAGCTCAGTCGATTTCGTGTAACCCATCAACGCCAGCGACACTGCACCGGTCGCGTAGAAGGCCACCAGTACATATTTGATGTTGTACTTGTCGCCCAGCCAACCACCACCCACGGCACCGACCATGGCTCCAATGTTGAAAACCAACACAAAGGTAAGTGCGGACCCAAGGCTATAGCCCGACATGGCCATCAACTTTGTGAGCCACGAACTCAACGAGTACACCATGAACAGCCCCATGAAGAAGGCGACCCAGATCATGACTGTGCTGAATCCACGTCCATCCCGAAACAGCTTGGCCACCGGGGCTTTGGTCACCATCGCCTCTTGGGGCATGACGAACCGGTCTTGGCTACTGACTTGAACCTCCGGCGCGATCTTCCTGATCAGTTGTACGAGCTTCTCGGCACGGTTTCGCTGCACCAGAAACGCCAGCGAATCAGGCATGGTCAGCAAGACGAAGGGAATGATCAGGATGGGCGTGCCGGCGATGAAGAACACGGACTGCCAGCCATAGGCTTCAATCAGTTGCTTGCCGGTGAGCGCCACAAGGATGCCGCCGATCGAGTACCCAGCGAACACCAGGGTGACGAGACGGGCTCGGATCTTGCGCGGAGCATATTCACCCATCTGAGCAGTCACGATGGGAAGCACGCCGCCAATCCCGAGACCTGCGAAGAACCGGGTAATGCTGAAGCTCAACGGATCGTGCGTCAGTCCGGCCGCGGCTGTGAAGAAACTGAACAGCGCGATGCATACGCAAATCGACACAGGCCGGCCGATCTTGTCGGCCAGCGTGCCGAGGTAAATCGCCCCAAACATCATGCCGAACAGGGCCGAGCTCGCCATGAATCCGGCCTTTGCTGCATCCACCCCCATCTGTTTCATGATGGACGGTAATGCCGCGCCCACAACGGCCAAGTCGTATCCGTCGAGCACGAGAATCAGAACACACCAGAACAGGATCAAGCCATGGAAGCGCGAGAATCTCGCGTTCTGTGTGATCCTTTGAACATCAACTTCGTTACTCATGGTCTCCTCCATTTGAGAATGGATATCGTTGGTGGTGCTATTGGTCCATCTGCGGGTAAAGCTAGGTGACGTGATAAACCGTAAAGGTGGAAGAAGGCGCCCTTTCAGAGACGAGCGAGTTCTCAATGCGACTCTCGTCGGCGTAGCCCAGGCTCATGCCCACCAGGAACATGTCTTCTGGCGGCAAGCCAAGCTCTTGCTCGATGAGCTTGTGGTACTTCATGAAGGCGGCCTGAGGGCAGGTGCTCAGACCGTAGGCACGCGCGACAACCATGATGTTCTGCAGGAACATCCCGTAGTCGAGGAGACTGCCGCGCTGCATCACGCGGTCGATCGTGAAGAACAGCCCGACTGGTGCATCGAAGAACTGGTAGTTCCTGCCGTGCTGCGCGTGCATCCTCTGCTTGTCACCCTTCTCGATGCCAAGAAGGCCATAGAGCTTCCATCCGATGTCACGACGCCTGTCGATATAGGGCGACACCCACTCTTCTGGGTAGTAGTCCCATTCATCGGCATGCGCCTCCGCCAACTCGGGATCGTTGTCGACTTTGGCGATTGCGGCGCAGACCCGGTCTCGGGCGTCGCCCATGACCACGTGTACCTTCCAGGGTTGAATGTTCACTCCCGTCGCCGCATAGCGCGACACATCAAGAATTGCCTTGATGGTCTCGTGTGGGACAGGCTTCGGAAGATAGGCGCGAACGCTACGTCGCGTAGCAATTGCCCATTCCACAGCCGAACGGATCGATGAAAGTTCATCCGGTGGCGGTCCAGCTCGTTCCATCTACTACCTCGCTCAACTGTCATGCGGACCTCGCGTCCACTTAGAATTCAGATTAGCGAGCGTTTCTCAGCTCCAATGTCTTGCAGCCGACAATCGTTTCCCTCTTTGAAGGTCGGAACTCGATGCATGGAAATGTCTCAGGGGTGACATTCACCCCGTTGGACCAACGCTAGATTGGGATGTGGCTTGAGGAACGGGGAACCCCTCAGGGCCGTGCATTCATAACCCGACGTGGAGACATCGCTATGACCGGAAACATTTATCAGAGCGGGCTTGGCCGTACCCCTGCAAATCACCTCCCGCTGACACCGCTCCACTTCCTTGATCGGTGCGCCGACCAATATCCCGATCACATCGCGATCATTCACGGCTCGATGCGGCAAACGTGGAAGCAAACACGAGAACGCTGCCTGCGCCTGGCGAGCGCGCTCGTCAAGCGGGGCATCAAGCGTGGAGATACGGTTTCGATTCTCGCGCCCAACACTCCCGCCATGGTCGAGGCACATCACGGCATCCCGTTATCGGGCGCAGTGCTCAATGCGATCAACTGCCGGCTGGATGCCGAAGGTGTCCGCTTTATCCTGCGCCACGGCGAATGCAAGGTTCTCTTTGTCGACAGGGAGTTCTCTTCGCTCGCTGCAAAAGCGCTCGAACGGATTGAGAACAAGCCACTGGTCATCGACATCGCTGACATCGAAGCACCCACCAGCGATCTGATCGGCGAGATGGAGTACGAAACCTTCCTCGCTGAAGGTGACGCTGACTTTCCGGGCGTATGGCCGGAGGAGGAATGGGACGCGATCGCCTTGAACTACACATCCGGCACCACATCGGACCCGAAGGGCGTCGTACCAAGCCATCGGGGCGCTTACCTGATGAGCATGCTCCAACTCACGGATTGGGGCATGCCCCGTCGGCCGGTGTATCTGTGGACGCTTCCCCTGTTCCACGCAAATGGCTGGTGCTTCGCGTGGGCGATCACCGCCGCTGCCGGCACGCACGTCTGCCTGCGAAAGGTGACCGCAGCGAATATCTTTGGCGCCATCAAGCAGCATGACGTGGATCACTTCTGCGCAGCACCGATCGTATTGGCATCGCTCGCCAACTCTTCTGATGCTGAGCGTTGTCAACTGAAGCGTACTGTCCGAGTTAGAACGGCCGGCTCGCCGCCGCCTGCAGCAGTGCTGAAGTCAGTGATTGAGATGGGGTTCGAAGTTGAACACGTCTACGGCATTACGGAAGCATCCGGCACCCCGGTGAGCAGCTTCATCAACCCGGCATGGAGCGATAAGCAGATGGATGAGAAAGCGCGCCTCATGGCTCGCCAGGGCAATCGGGCCTCCGGCTTGGAAGACCTTTGTGTTGCTGACCCAGTCACTTGCGAGCCTGTGCCCCGGGATGGCAAAACTCAAGGTGAGCTCTTGCTCCGCGGCAACATCGTGATGAAGGGCTACCTCAAGAATCCCGAGGCCACTGCCAGCGCATTCAATGGGGGCTGGTTCCACACAGGCGACGTCGCTGTGATGCATCCGGACGGCTATATCCAGATTACGGACCGCTCGAAGGACGTCATCATCTCTGGTGGTGAGAACATTTCTTCGGTGGAAGTCGAAGACGTTCTCCATCGGCATCCGGCTGTCCTGATCGCTGCTGTAGTCGCTCAACCAGACGCAAAGTGGGGAGAGTCACCTTGCGCGTTCATTGAGCTGAAGCCCGGCGTCGCTGCCCCAGACCAAGCTGACATCATCCGCTTCTGTCGTGAGCACCTGGCCCACTACAAGTGCCCGGTGAGGGTCATATACGGGGTACTTCCAAAGACGGGAACGGGCAAGATTCAGAAATTCAGATTGCGGGAACTGGCGGGAAGCCGCGAAGCCATTACGGACCTTTCGAACGTTTAGGTCCTTGGCAGAATCTCCATCCCGAGCCGCATAGGGCAAGCTTGGTCGCCCGAGTCGGGCATGTGGGGAAACCATATTTCGGACCCATATCCAAACTGAGGGCGGCTATCTTCGCCGCCTTGCAGTCGCCGCAGCCGCCGCCGAGGTCGTCGTGAGGTTCTGTCGCCGTCGAATCGATCGGACGTTGAAAAAGATCAACCTTTCCCGCACCAAAAGTGTCGGCGAGCTAATTGCGGAGTACAGCGCTCAGACCGCAAGCCTGGATGTCGCAGGCCTCGCCGCGGGAGCAACTCAAAAGATTCAGGACGCACTGGCATGTGGGGACTTGCGTAGCCTACTGACCATCTATGAAAACAAGGGGTTGCTTGCCCTTGCAGCTCAACACCTGAAGCAAGCGAGATTGACTACCTTTGAGGCATGGCTGACAAGGATCCTGAGAGATGAAGCAAGGGCACCTGAATTGGCCACAGCGCTGAAGGCAGTCCTGCCGGCAGTGCAAGCCACCAACGACCGGCCAGTAGCGGACGTTGAAAAAGCCATGCCGAGCAACTCCTTACGCTCCGAGAAATTCCACTTTGAGCCCGGCGCACCACTTCGATCCTAAACCGTCCCGCGCGGTCTGGGGTCCATGGGAAGGCTCGCCGATCCAGCCAACCGTACCTGTATCAATTCCAGCAGCGCCCGAACACGCGCAGTCACGGAATGGCGATGGCTGTATGCCCCCAACAATTGCAGGGGGGCGGGACACAGATCCAGTGGTACCTCCTGCAATCGGCCCGTAGCAAGGTCTTCCTGGCAGGGATAGGCCGCCACAATCGCGAAGCCGATGCCTTGGCGTGCGCCTGCCACGGCCAATTCCCCGCTGTTGACGCGGTAGCGGCTGCGTACCGGCACTTTGACGATTTCGCCTGCTGCGTCCTGAAACTGCCAGGGCTGGCCCTTCAGCGCACTGAGGGTGGTGATACAGGGCAGAGACTTCAGCTCGCGCACGTGGCGTGGCATGCCGGTCCTGGCCAGCAAGGAGGGTGCAGCAACCACGATACTGGGCAGTGTGGCGAGTTCGCGGGTGATGAAGGCACTGTCCTCCTGATGGCCCCGGTGGAAGACGATGGAAAGGTCAACGTCCTCTCGAAGCACTTCCAGTCCGGTCATCCGGGTATCGCATTCCAGCTCGATGCCTGGATGGAGGCTACAGAATTCGGCGAGGATGGGAGCCAGCAGCCTTGGCGCTTCGCCGGGCATGCACATTTTCAGAGGACCACGCAGTTCGCGCTGTACCGCACCAAGCTCTTCCTGCGTAGAGAGCAGAGTATCGAGCAAGGGCTTGGCGCGTTCGTAGAGCAGTCGACCGGCTTCCGTCATACGCAGGTGGCGGGTGCTTCGCTCCAGCAGGCGCACGCCGAGTCTGCGCTCCAGCGCAGCGACATGGCGGCTGACGTTGGACGAGGGGATGGCCAACAGACGCGATGCGCCAGCAAAGCTCTGCTCATCAACAACTGCCGTGTAGACACGGACCGTATTCAGATCGAGTCCATCGCGCATTGATTATCCCGTTTTAGGTATGAAAGCCTTCCATTTTTACACGCTAGTTCTCTTTAATGACGAAATCTAAGATGCCATTTTGCACGATGCGAAACGGTGAGCCGTGCACCGGGCACCGTATGGACAGGAGAGATTCAACGTGGAAATTGGAATACTTGGCGGCGGCATCGCGGGCCTGAGCGTGGCATTGGCTTTGCGCAAGCAGGGTTACAACCCTCGGGTCTATGAGCGCCGAGCGGAGCCGGCAACCCTGGGGGCCGGCGTGACGCTTTGGCCCAATGCCAGCTTTGTGCTGGAAGAACTGGGGCTATTGCAAGACATCGACGCCATTGGTGGTCGACCGCTAACAATGCACCGCCAGGATGCCGTGGGCAATGCATTGGGAGGCCTCGATATTGCCTTGCTGGACCGGACGATGGGATACCCGACCTACACGGTGCTACGCCGGCACTTGCAGGAGGTGTTACTAGATCATGTAACCCGGGCCAGGATACCGGTGGAGTTCGGACACCGGGCGGTGCGGATTGAGCTGGATGCCAATGGCAGGGCTGTGGCCCATTTCGAGAACGGTGCGAGCATCCGCCCGGATCTGCTCATTGGCGCCGACGGCCGCATGGATTCTGTGGCGCGCAAGTTTGTCGCGGGTGACAACACACCTGTTTATCAGGGCTTCGTGAACTGGATTGGCGTAGCTCAGGGGCAGCATGCGCTAGTGGACGATATTTCGATTCAGGATTACTGGGGGGCGGGCGAGCGCTTTGGTTGCGTCGCGATTCGACCCCAACTGGTGTATTGGGCTGCGGCCCAGGCTCGGCCCCTATCTGAAGCCATACCGACCGCAGATATACGCAAGGAGGTCGAAGATCTGTTCGCGGGATGGCCCGAACCGGTCTCGCATATCATCCGTGCCACGCCCGCAAATGCCATCCGGCTGATTGCGGTGCATGACCTGGAGCCGCTGCATACATGGAGTCGGGCAAATGTACTGCTGGTTGGGGATGCCGCACACGCGCCATTGCCGACGTCGGGGCAGGGGGCCTGCCAGGCGTTGGAGGATGCGTGGCATTTGGCCCGGTGCCTGAATGGCGCAAGCGGCTGCCTGGATGAGGCCTTTCGGGCATTCACGAAGATCCGCAGCCCCAAAACTGCAAAGCTAGCGGAGCAAGGTCGGGTCTTTGCACGCGGGCTGTTCGCCACCGATCCTGAAACCTGCCGCATGCGCAACGAGCGGGCCAAGGCGTCAGATCCTGTGCGTGACGTGCAGGTCTTGGCCGCCGCATGGGGACAGGGCCTGCCAATGCCAAGCTGCACCGACAGCACGCCAGCGCAGGGGGGGCGCTTCGGCAGCCTGTACCGTATTGAATGACGTGCGCTAGATGTCCTTCATCGGGTTTTATGCAAACATTTCTTTCCATCCATCCATCCAGTCAGCTCGCATGCGGGCGTCTGCCGGTAAGCGCTGCATAGCAAACATTGGTCATTGAAACTCGAACGGCGGCAACGGGTCGGGAAGAGCCAGCTGGCGCCCTCCCCTCGGTCTACCGGAGTCAGCCACGAGCCGACATGCCGTGGTAGGGCAGAATTTGCTTTGACCGCTCGACAACAACCGTCCGATGCGGATGTCGGGCGTTGCAACGTCGACACTTGCGAGAATCCACCATGATTCAACTGAGTCAACCCGAAGACGTGCTCCACGCGTTTCAGACCGCTTGGAACAGCCACGACATGCAGTCCCTCGGCACATTGTTTCATGAGGATGCGACATTTGTGAACCGGTTCGGGCACTACGTGCGGGGCGTCGAGGCGATTATCAAGCTGCATGCGCCCATCCACGCAACTATCTACAGCGATTCCACGCTGGATAACGAGCTGATCGACGTGATCCCCATTGGCAACGATGGGGCGGTCATTCACTTCTGGAGCCGCCTCACGGTCGGTGCTGCTCATCCGGCGGGCCCGCACGCCGTCGACACGCTGATCCTTGCCGTGCTGACGCGACAGGTTGGCGAGTGGCGAATCAAGGCGCTCGAGAATGTCACCCTGACGAATCCCCGCACGGGAGAAGCTGTCTTAAGAGACGGCCGGAGTCCTTGATCGAGCAGCAAAGTTGCTTCCACGACGTACGGTGTTGCCTGCTTGCTGGCGGATCGCGCGTCCAGCGTGGGTTGGAAGCGGCATATCAAGCAGCTATGACGTTCAGCCGCTTCCTGACTCATTGGCTCACGCGGCTTGGCGCCTGGCCGTCGAGAAATCGGCCCAGCTCTGTGCCCTGCTCTTCCTGGCCTGTGACAACGCCGAATCCGGCGTCTTCGGCGACCTGAACCCGGAGATCCAGAACCGGGCGCTGTCGCTGGCCGCCGGGCTGGCGCATGAGACGCTGGTGCTGAGCGAACTGGCCGCGCAGTGCGAGGCTAACGCGCAAATGGCGTAGTGCGATGAGGGCTGGCCTGCGGGCCGGCCCCAGACCTCGACGAGCACGATAGAACACATCCGCCCGCACGGATTGCGCCGTGCAGCAGCTAGCGCTATCGGGCGGCGGCTGCGCCGCATGCGCGCGGGCATATACAATAGCGGTCTTCGCCGCCGCTGCGGCTCGCATCCTGCATTTACCGCCATGGGCCGCCCGGCCCGGCCCTGCATTCGCGCCATGTCCCTGATTCTGCAAAGTCCCGCCCCGCTGTCCGCCAACGATATCGACGCCATCCGCGCCATCGCCCAGGCTCCCACGCTCGCGCTGCGCGCGCAGACCGTGGCTGCCGCCGATGCCAGCGCCGCGCTGACACCCGCCCTGCGCGAAGCGTTGGACGCCTACTGCGGCCCGCGCAGCATCGACTGGGCCATCGTGCCCGCCGGCCGCAAGCTGTCGGACTTCAAGCTGGTGGCGATGGATATGGACTCCACGCTGATCACCATCGAGTGCATCGACGAGATCGCAGACTTCTGCGGCCTCAAGGCGGAGGTCTCGGCGATTACCGAGGCGGCCATGCGCGGCGAGATAACTGATTTCAACGAAAGCCTGCGCCGCCGTGTGGCCCTGCTCAAGGGGCTGGACGCCAGTGTGCTGGACCGCGTGTATGAAGAGCGCCTGCGCCTGTCGCCCGGCGCGGAGAACATGCTGCAGACCGTGCAGGCTCTGGGCATGCGCACCCTGCTGGTTTCAGGCGGTTTCGTGCATTTCACCGAAAAACTCAAGCCCCGCCTGAAGCTCGACGTGACCCGCGCCAATACGCTGGAGATCGTCGATGGCAAGCTCACCGGCCAGGTGCTGGGCGAGATCGTCAATGCCGACGTCAAGGCCCGCACGGTGCAGGAAGTGTGTGCGCAGATCGGCGCGGACCCGTCCCAGGCCATCGTCATGGGCGATGGCTCCAACGACCTGAAGATGATGGCCGTGGCCGGCCTGTCGGTGGCCTTCCGTGCCAAGCCGGTGGTGCGCGCGCAGGCCAGCGTAGCGTTCAACCACGTTGGGCTGGACGGCTTGCTGCAGCTTTTCCCGCATTAACTGCCGCTGCCTGCGCCCGGCACCGGCACCGGCACCGGCACCGGCACCGGCACCGGCAGACCATATGCGGCGCGCTTGCGAATTGAAATAAGAATTATTATCATCCGGCTTTGTAAGAAATTACTGAGCCCGCCATGCAAGTGTTTGCCGTGCTGCTGGGGTTGGGTGGCGCATGCTGCCTGTACCTGGCATCGCCCAACCAGCGCCTGTTGCTGCTGCCACTATCCGTGCCAGCCACGGCACGAAGCCGCCGCACGCGCCTGTGCTGGCTAGCCACCCTTGCGATCGCCGCCTCGGCATGGGCATGGAGCCTGACGCAGGGCTGGCCGGCCGCGATCGCGGCCACGCTGGCCACGGTTGGCACCGGCCTGTCCTTATGGCCTTTTGCCGGTGCTTACCGCGATGCGCGGTGCCAGCGCCTCGCCCAGGCCGGCTAATGAAAGCCGCCCCCAGTCCCCAAAACGTCCGCAGCAAACCCAAGCCCGGCATGGGCACCAAGTGGCTGGCCGGCACCCTGCTGGGGCTGCCGCTAGCGGTCGCGCTATCCGCCCTAGGCGTCATCTGGCTGCCCGGCGGCTGGCAAAGCGGAGCCATCGGCGTGATCCTCGCCTGCCTGCCGATCTGGGTGGCGATCCTCTGCGCCAGCCTGCTATTCGCCACCAGCCGCGCGGCCTGGCTTTGGCTCGCAGCTGGCAACCTGATCGCTTACGGCGGACTGTGGGCATGGCGCCTGCTGCTCGCCCCCGGCGCGGCATGAACCGGCGCACCAGGAACCCCGCATGAAAGCCACAACCCTGCGCTTGTACCAAACCCTGCACACCTGGGTCGGCCTGATGGCCGGCTGGGCCCTTTTCATCGCTTTCTTCGCTGGCGCGATCACGGTCTTCCACGAGGAACTGCACGCCTGGCAATCGCCGCAGCGCACGGCCGCGCATAGCCCGGCCGCCCAGCCGGCCAACCCGGCCGCGCTCGACCACTTCATGCAGGCCCTGGTGGCGGCGCATCCCAAGAGCGCAGCCAGCGCCTACGTCACGTTGCCGACGGAGCACGAGCCTGGCTTCACGGCCTACTGGCAAGACCAGGCCGGCGAGTGGCACACCACAACCTCCGCCAAGCTTGACGGGGGCAAGACCACGCCCAAGGACACCGCGCTCGACACGGCGCCCGAAGAATTGGCAGCATTCATCAACAGCCTGCACTACACGCTCGGCGTGCCGGTGGCCGGCAGCTACTTCATGGGCGTTATCGCGGTGCTGTATGGGCTGGCGCTGGTGTCGGGCGTGCTGCTGCACCTGCCGCGGCTCAAGCCGGACCTGTTTGCCATCCGGCCGGGGCGCAACCTCAAGCGCTTCTGGATGGATGCGCACAACGTCGTCGGACTGTTCAGCCTACCCTTCCACCTGGTGTTCGCCATCACCGGCGCGGTGCTATGCCTTGGCTTGGTGCTGGCGATGGTGTTCAACGTCATGGCCTTCGATGGCAAGCTGTCCGAGGCGTTGCCGCGCCTGACCACCGCCTCGCCAGAACTGAAGGCATCAGGCCGCGCGGCGCGGCCCCTGCCGGCCGCTACGTTGCTGGCGGCGGCGCGCGCCAGCGCGGGTGAGCGGTTCACGCCGCTGTCGGTGCGCTATCAGCACTACGGCGACGCCAACGCGCTGATCGAGATTCGCGGCGACAGCGCACGTGTCCTTGGCAACTACGGGTCGGTTTCGGTGCACGCTGCCGCCGGCCAGCCGGACAGTGGCAGCGTGCTGGCGGACCAGACCGCCGCCGGGCGCGACAGCAACCACGCCATCTTCAGCATGATCTACGCGCTGCACTTTGGCACCTATGGCGACTTGGCCCTGCGCCTGGTCTACCTGCTGGCGGGACTGGCGGGGGCCTTCCTGTTCTATTCCGGCAACCTGCTGTGGATCGAATCGCGCCGCAAGACCCGGCAGCAGGCGCAGCCGCGCGTGCACCGCCTGTTGGCGCAGGCGACGGTCGGCGTGTGCATCGGTTGCTGCATCGGCGTGGCGGCAGCCTTCTGCGGCGCCCTGCTCTGGCCCGCGCGGGCTTCCAGCTACACCTACTTCCCGGTCTTTTTCGCGGCGCTTGGATGGGCCCTGATGCGTGCGCCGGCACGCGCCGCGATCGAGTTGCTGTGGGCCGCGGCCGTTGCCGCATTGCTGGTGCCGCTGGTCAATGCGCTGGTAACGGGGGACTTCCTGTGGCGCGCCGCGCTGGCCGGGCACTGGGCCGTGGCGGGCTTCGATATCGGTGCGCTGGCGCTGGCCTGTGGCTTTGCCGCGCTGGCCCGGTTGACGCAGCGCCGTGCGCGCAACGGCCCGCCAAACTCGGTGTGGGCCATGCAAGGGAAGCCTCGCTCTAATGTGGCGGACGCTGCCGCGGCGGGATCGACGGCTGGCTAGGGCGGCAACAAGGCAAAAAAAGGGCCGCCTCGGACAGTGTCCGGGGCGGCCCTTCTTATTTCATGCCACCAGTTGCAATTCCATCGCGCCGCGCAGGTCGGCGATCAGGTCGCGGGTATCTTCCAACCCAATATAGAGGCGCACCAGCTCGCCGGCGTTCTCCCAGCCAACGGGCGGCCAGCTGCCTTGGGGCCGCATGGTCTGGACGTGGTACGGCACCGCCAGGCTATGCGCGCCGCCCCAGGACCAGCCGATCGCGAACAGGCGCAAGGCCTCGACAAAGGCATCGACCTGGGCACGCGTGTAGCGCGCATGCAGCACGATCGAGAACAGGCCTGTGGCGCCACTGAAATCGCGCAGCCAGAAGTCGTGGCCGGGGCAGTCCGGCAGCGCCGGGTGCAAGACCTTGACCACTTCCGGGCGTTGGTTCAGCCACTCGGCCACTTCGCGCGCGGCGCGGTCGTGCGCCGCCAGCCTGACCGGCATGCTCGGCAGCGAGCGCAGCACCAGGTAGCAATCGTCTGCCGACACGCCCCAGCCCATCAGCATGCGGGCGCGCTTGATGCGGTCATGGAGTTTGTCGTCGGTGGTCAGCACAGCGCCCATCAGCACATCGCTGCCGCCCGACTGGTATTTGGTGAGCGCCTGCACCGAGATGTCGATGCCCTTGTCGAACGGTCGGAAATATACGCCGGCGGACCAGGTGTTATCGATGGCGGTGAGCACCCCGCGCGCCTTTGCCGCGGCCACGATGGCCTCGGTGTCAGGGATCTCCATCGTCACCGAGCCCGGCGACTCCATCCAGATCAGGCGGGTGTTGGGACGGATCAGCCCGGCAATGCCCGCCCCGATCATGGGGTCGTAATAACGGACGGAGACGCCGAAGTCCCGTGCCAGCCATTCGCCGTGCTCGCGATTGGGGCCGTAGACGTTATCCGGGACGAGCACGTCGTCGCCCGACTTGACCAAGGCGAAGTAGACCTGCGAGATCGCGGCCAGCCCCGACGGCAGCAGCAGCGTATGGCGCGCGCCTTCGATCAGCGCGAGGTGCTGGCACAGCGCCTCGCTGGTGGGCGTGGCATGCAGGCCATAGCGCCAGTAGGTCGTGGCACCGTCGCCATGCGCGCGCAGCTCCGCCAGGTTGCGGAACACCACGGTGGAGCCACGATGGGTAGCTTGGGAAAACGAGGCGAAGCCCGGCGCGATATCCAACTCTGGCTGGACGGCCACGGTCGCCAGGTAGGCGGGTTGGGAAGCGGGCTGCTCGGGTGGCTGGCGGTCGGACACGGCGATTCCTTGTCTGGCGATAACTCGATGAACGTTCGAGCTTACCAGCATTCGGGTGCGCGTTGGCCTACCTGGCGAGCCTGCCCCTGTCCACCCCGGCTTGACGCTACCGGCCGGAAATCGAGGACTTCGGTGCGGGCGGGGCGTAGGTAATGCCGCTGTTGGGGGTCATGTCAAAGGGCGGGATCACCAGCACGCCCAGTGGCCGGATCATGAAGGGAAGCACGATGGCCGGGTTGACCGGGTCGGTCCAGTTGCCGTGCACGATACCGGCACCGTCGATGGTGCCTTCCCAGTTGCCCGTGACGTGCGTGCCGTCATTGGACTCCTCCATCAGGAAAGCGCCGTTCTCGAATTCGCCGGCCAGCAACCGCACGCCGCCAGCACGGCCAACGCTGTACTCACCGCGCACGCTGTCGCGCTCGTCGGGCTTGGGGCCCAGGCGCAGGCGCACCGGCTGGTCCCCGAGCGTGCCCACGTAGACCGGCAGCGCAGCGTACTCCGGTCGCGGCGCGAGCGCCTTGGGCGCGGGCCCGGTTGAAAGCTGCGCACCGCGCCGCGCCTCGCCCTCGCGGATGGCCTGGTTGATCCCGAAACCCTGTACCTGGCTGGCATCGCTGGCGGCATTGGCGGTGCCGGGCGTGCCGGTGGACAGCTCGGTGGCGCCGGCGGCCAGCGCGGCGCCGGCCAGCGTTGCCGCGGCCAGCCCGGCTGCCAGAGACAGGGAAACGGGAAGTGACAAGGACATGGACAAAGGCAAAGGCAGAGTCGCTACGCGCCGCAAGGCAGCCTCAGGTTCAGAGTCGTTCGAAAATCGCCGCAATGCCCTGGCCACCGCCAATGCACATGGTCACCAGTGCATAGCGGCCTTGCACGCGTTGCAGCTCGTACAGGGCCTTGACGGTGATCAGCGCGCCGGTGGCGCCGATCGGGTGCCCCAGGGAGATGCCCGAGCCGTTCGGGTTGACCTTGGCCGGATCGAGACCGAGTGCCTTGGTGACCGCGCAGGCTTGCGCGGCAAAGGCTTCATTGGCTTCGATCACGTCGAGATCGGCCACGGTCAGGCCAGCACGTTCCAGCGCCTTCTTGGTGGCCGGCACGGGGCCGATGCCCATGGTCTTGGGATCGACGCCGGCATGCGCATAGGAGACCAGGCGCGCCATCGGCTTGAGGCCGCGCTTCTCGGCCTCGGCGCGCTCCATCAGCACCACCGCGGCAGCGGCATCGTTCAAGCCCGAGGCGTTGCCCGCGGTTACCGTGCCGTTCTCTTTGACGAAGACCGGCTTGAGCTTGGTCATGTCTTCCATGACCGCGTCGTGGCGCACGTGCTCGTCGGTGTCGAAGGTCACGTCGCCCTTGCGGCCCTTCAGCGTGACCGGCAGGATCTGGTCCTTGAAGTGGCCGGCGCGGATCGCCGCCGATGCGCGCCGGTGCGATTCCAGCGCGGCTTCGTCCTGCTGGTTGCGGGAGATGTCGTATTCCTTGGCCACGTTCTCGGCAGTGACGCCCATGTGGATGCCGTGGAACGGGTCATGCAGCGCACCTAGCATCATGTCGAGCATCTTGGCGTCGCCCATGCGTGCGCCCCAGCGGGCCGACTGCGCCAGGTACGGTGCGCGGCTCATGCTCTCCGCGCCGCCGCCGATGGCCACATCGGCATCGCCCAGCAGGATGGTCTGCGCGGCGCTGACGATGGCCTGCAAGCCCGAGCCGCACAGGCGGTTGACGGTCAGGGCCGGCGCGTCGATGGTGACACCGCCCTCCACTGCCGCCACCCGGCCAAGGTACATGTCCCGAGGCTCGGTCTGGATGACGTTGCCGAACACCACATGGCCGACGTCGTCTCCGCTGACCTGCGCGCGGGCCAGCGCTTCGCGCACGACCATGGCGCCCATCTGGGTCGGGGAAAGATCCTTCAGGCTGCCGCCGAAGGTACCGATTGCGGTCCGAACGCCGCTCACCACCACCACTTCACGTGTCATTTTGTGTCTCCTGGGCTGATGTTGCAGCGCACAGTATAGCGGCGCGCACGCCAAAACGAACGATCGTACTTTTACCTATCCGGACCGATGGCTGCTACCAGCCTCAGACTTCGCCCCACAAGTCGTGGCCATCCGCGCCGGTGATCTTCACCGAGACGAATTCGCCGACCTTGTAGCGCGGCGCGCCCTGCGCCGGCGGGTCGATATAGACCAGGCCGTCGATCTCCGGCGCGTCGGCCGACGAGCGGCCAATGCCACCGTCCTGGTTGATCTCGTCGACCAGCACGCGCAGGGTCTGGCCGACCTTGCGCTGCAGGCGTCGGGCGGACACTTCCTCGGCCACTTCCATGAAGCGGGCGCGGCGCTCTTCGCGGACTTCGTCGGGCAAGGCGCCCGGCAGGTCGTTGGCCGTGGCGCCGTCCACCGGCGAATAGGCGAAGCAGCCCACGCGGTCCAGTTCCGCTTCGGCGATGAAGTCCAGCAGCGTCTGGAACTCTTCCTCGGTCTCGCCGGGGAAGCCCGCGATAAAGGTACTGCGGATGGTCAGCTCGGGACAGATCTTGCGCCAGGCCCGGATGCGGTCCATGGTCTTCTCGGCGTTGGCCGGGCGCTTCATGCGCTTGAGCACATCCGGGTGGGCGTGCTGCAGCGGCACGTCCAGGTAAGGCAGCACGTGCCCTTGCGACATCAGCGGAATGATCTCGTCGACGTGCGGGTACGGGTACACGTAGTGCAGGCGCACCCAGGCGCCGTACTTGGCAGCCAGCTCACCCAGCGCGCCGACCAGCTCGGTCATGCGCGTCTTGAGCGGGCGGCCGTCCCAGAAACCGGTGCGGTACTTCACGTCCACGCCATAGGCGCTGGTGTCTTGCGAGATCACCAGCAGTTCCTTGACGCCTGACTTGAACAGGTTCTCGGCCTCCAGCATGACGTCCGCCACCGGGCGCGAGACCAGGTCGCCGCGCATCGACGGGATGATGCAGAACGAGCAGCGATGGTTGCAGCCCTCGGAGATCTTCAGGTAGGCGTAATGCTTGGGCGTGAGCTTGATGCCGGCGGCCGGCACCAGGTCCATGAACGGGTCATGCGGCTTGGGCAGGTGCGTGTGCACGGCCTGCATCACCTCGCCCAGCGCGTGCGGGCCGGTCACGGCCAGCACCTTCGGGTGCACCGACGTGATGATGTCCTCACCCGCGGCGTTCTTCTTGGCGCCCAGGCAGCCGGTGACGATCACCTTGCCGTTCTCGGCCAGTGCCTCGCCGATCGCATCCAGGCTTTCCTGCACGGCTTCGTCGATAAAACCGCAGGTATTGACGACCACCAGGTCGGCGCCGTCATAGGTGCCGCTGATGGCATAGCCCTCGGCGCGCAGCTGGGTAATGATCTGCTCGGAATCCACAAGTGCCTTTGGACATCCAAGGCTTACGAATCCCACATTTGGAATATGGTCTTTCTTGATCGTTGATTCTGAAGGGTTTTTCACGGTTACTTCCAAATGTGGAGCGAGCGGGGCGGGACATGGCCACCCGGCGGTTCAAAGCCAATCGCGCATTTTAACCGCTCGCGGGAGTTTGCCGGGGCCTCATGGCAGACATGAACATGGCCGGCCGTTTGCGGCTGCAGGCTATCGCGCGGGCCAATGCCGCCTACGACGTCCGGTCAAGACCCAACGCTTCGCTGGCATTCGAGCGGTGTGGGCCTGGCGTTTCGCAACGCCTATGACCTGATCCGCAATGCCGAGCTGTCACGGTGGGCGTCTTCCTCCAGCATGGCAAGCGCGCCGACGATAAGCGCGTGCATGCCCTGAACAAGCTCCGCCTCCATCTCGGCTTCTTCCGCCGCGCGGTCCGCCTCCACAAGGGGTTCTCGGCCTGCTACCGAATACACCGTGTCGGCCACGGCAATGCAGTGGAATGCGACCGTCGCAAGCAGCCAGCGTGCCTGTTCCTTCGAGATGCCGTAGGCATGCGCGATATGGCTCTGGTGCCCGTCGATTTTGGCGAGCATGGGCTGTGTCGCAGCCAACCTGCGGATCACGTACGGCGTCAGCCCAGGGTGTGCCTTGACGAACTCCCGTACCGATGTGGTGAACGCGATCAGGTAATCCTTTAATCCGCCACGTCCCTTGCCGCAAGCCTGCGGAATCTGCCAGCGGCTGAAGATCTCCTCAGCGACCAGGCGCTTGAGTTCCTCAAGACTCGGCACATGCTTGTAGAGCGCCATATGGCTGACCCCGAGTGCGGCAGCGACGCCGACGAAGGTGATGTTCGGCAAGCCGATCTCGATGCCCGCGTCGGCGATCCGTTCGCGCGTGATGGTACGAGGGCGCCCGCGCGCCGAAGGTTGTTGTGGCGATTTCATCTTTGTTCCTTGATCGCTGGTGACAGCCATGTAGCCGCCTTGCCAGCCTTTCGTCAATTAGTTTATAGTCATGCAACTAATTATCATTTCGATTCACGGGACTCCTCCATGACCGCCCCATCCCACCTTTCTGAATCTCTGGACGTTTCTTTTTCATGAACACTCGTGACGCGGCTGCGGCCAAACCCAAGGGACCCGGACCGCTCAGCCAAGTATTGAACCCCATCCGTGGGCAACTGATCGCCGCCGCGGCACTGGCCGGCGTGGGTGCCATGTTCACGCTGGTGCCGCTGGCCGGCATCGCGCATATCGCGAAGATCGTCCTCGGCGGCGCCGACATCGCGGCAGCGGCACGCACGCAAGTGCAGGGCGAAGTCTGGTGGACCGTCATTGCCAGCGTGGTGAGCCTGTTCGTCGGCATGGCGCTGGTGTCCGCCGGGGAACTGACCGCCCATCTGGCCGACAACCGCATCACCCATCACCTGCGCCTGGCGGCCACGCAGCGGCTGGCCCGCGTGCCGCTGGGCTGGTTCACCAGCCGCGCATCGGGCGAGGTCAAGCAGGCGATGCAGGACGACATCGGCACGCTGCACAGCCTGACCGCGCACTTTTACACGACGCTAGGGCGCACCGTCGGCGCCATCCTGATCTCGGTCATCTACCTGTTCGCGATGGACTGGCGCATGACCATCGTCTCGATCCTGCCGTTCCCGGGCTTCTTCCTGTTCTTCGGCAGGGCCATGAAGGCCAGCGGGGCAAACATGAAGGCATTCGTCGACGGGCTGGGGCGGATCAACAACGCGGTAGTCGAGTTCGTCAACGGCATTCCCGTGGTCAAGTCCTTCGGGGCCAGCGGCAAGGCGCACGGCGGCTACCGCGAGGCAGTCGATGCCTTCGCCCAAGCCTTTGTCGGTTTCACCCGTCCCCTCGTGGGCTCGATGGCCAACGCCAACGCGATGATCGCGCCGGTGGCGGTGCTGGGCGTGGTGCTGGTCTTCGGCACGCTGTTCGTTAGCCTGGGCTGGATTACCCCAGTGGACGTGCTGCCGTTCGCTCTGGTGGCACCGGGCCTCTGCGCGCCGTTGCTGCTGCTGCACTACATCATCCATGACCTGAACCATGCCACCGGTGCCGCCCAGCGCGTGCAGGCGCTGCTGGAGACGCCTGTGCTGGAGCAGCCGGCGCCCGATAGGCGACAGTTGCCCACGGGTACCGAAATCCGCGTTGAGCACGTCGGTTACGCCTACGACGCACAGAACAAGGTGCTGTCGGACGTCAGCTTCACCCTCAAGCCCGGCACGGTGACCGCCATCGTCGGCGCGTCCGGTGCTGGCAAATCGACCCTGGCCCGGCTGCTGCTGCGCTTCTTCGACCCGACCGATGGGCGCATCACGCTCGGCGGCGTGGATTTGAGGCATATCGAGACCTCGGATCTGTACCAGCGCATCGGTTTCGTGCTGCAGGAGGTGCGCCTCATCCACGCCAGCGTACGCGAGAACATCGCGCTGGGCCGGCCCTCGGCCAGCCAGCGGGAGGTCGAGGACGCCGCGCGCGCCGCGAACATTCATGAGCGCATCCTGGGCCTGCCGCGCGGCTACGACTCGATGATCGGCGAGGACGCGCTGCTCTCCGGTGGCGAGCAGCAGCGCGTGAGCATCGCCCGTGCCGTGCTGCTCGATCCGTCCGTGCTCGTGCTCGACGAAGCCACCGCGGCCGCCGATGCCGAGAACGAGGTGGCGATCCAGGACGCGCTGTCGCGCTTCGCGCAAGGCCGCACGCTGCTGATCATTGCACACCGGCTCGACACGGTGATGCACGCCGACCACATCATCGTGATCGAGAACGGCACGATCCACGAGCAAGGCCGCCACGCCGAGCTGATCGCGCGCAAAGGCCGCTATGCACGGCTATGGACGCTGGGCGGCTACGAAGAACCCCAGGAGCTGGCGGTGCCGTCATGCTGAAAACCTTCATTCGATTGCTGGGCGACGATGCGCACGTCTTGCGCCGCTACGCCTGGATGGCCGTGTTCTATGGCCTGCTCAGCGGGCTGACCATCACCACGCTGGTGCCCATTCTCAGCCGCCTTCTGGCCGGCGATACGCGCGGCGCGGCGCTGTGGCTCATCGTGCTGCTGGCCGGCATGACGGCCTGCTGGGGCTGGCGGCGCAAGGTGGAGAAGGCCGGCGTGCGCGTGGGGGTTGCCGTCCTGCAGGGCGCGCGCCAGCGGATCGGCGACCACGTTGCACGCCTGCCCGTCGGCTGGT
Source organism: Cupriavidus sp. GW822-FHT02D05 (assembly GCF_058802485.1). Taxonomy (NCBI): domain Bacteria; kingdom Pseudomonadati; phylum Pseudomonadota; class Betaproteobacteria; order Burkholderiales; family Burkholderiaceae; genus Cupriavidus; species Cupriavidus sp. GW822-FHT02D05. The sequence continues at coordinate 175,396 of NZ_JBXAOE010000002.1, forward strand.
TCACGCCGGAGAACAGCGCCCGGCTTGGCCATGTCATCACGAACGGCATGATGGCAGTGGCCCAGCTTCCCGCACACGTGCTCACGCCGGTGATCAGCGGCGCCGTGACACCGGTGGTGATCGTGGCCGCGCTGTTTGCGCGGCACTGGCCGATGGGCCTGATCGCGCTGGCGGCGCTGCCGATCCTGATCGGCACGTTCCTGATCGCCGCGCGCCTGGGCCGGCGCGCCGACCACACCTTCCATCGCCACTTCGCCCACACCAGCCAGCGCATGGTCGAGTTCGCCCAGGCCCAGTCGGCACTGCGCGCATTCAGCGGTGGAGGCGGCAGCACGCGCTTGCTTGAACAGGCCATCGACCAGCAACGCCATTCCGGCACGCGGCTGATCTATCTGTCGGCGGCGTCCACGGCGCTCAACGCCTGGGTCGTGCAGGCCGTCTTCGCCGCGTTGCTGATCGCCGCCGCATTGTGGCTCAACGCCTGCCTGGGCGGCGCGCTGGAAGCGGACTCGGTCGTCGCCGTCATCGTGGCCCTGCTGCTGGCCAACCGCTACATCGATCCGCTGCTGGACGTGGCCGGCTATGGCGATGTCCTGCGCGGCGCGCGTGGCCAGCTCGACGCGGTGCGCGAGATCCTTGCGGTCAAGCCCTTGCCGGAACCGGACCAGCCGCAGGCACCGCGTGATGCGTCGATCGAGCTGCGCGAGGTGAGCTTGCGCTACACACCGGATCAACCCGATGTGCTGAAGGGCGTGAACCTGCGCATCGAGCCGGGCAGCATGACCGCGCTGATTGGCGCCTCCGGGTCGGGCAAGACCACACTGGTGCGGCTGATCGCACGCTTCTTCGATGTGAGCCAGGGCAGCGTACTCGTCGGTGGCGTGGACGTGCGGCAGATGTCCAACGCGCAGTTGGCCAGCCAGATCAGTCAGATCTTCCAGGACAACTACCTGTTTGCGGGCAGCATTGCCGACAACATCCGCATCGGCAAACCCAATGCCAACGATGTCGAGATCATGCAAGCTGCGCGGCAGGCCGGCGTGGCCGAGATCATCGAGCGCCTGCCGCAGGGCATCGACACCCCGGTCGGCGAAGGCGGCGCACGCCTGTCGGGCGGTGAGCGCCAACGCATCGCCATCGCCCGCGCGCTGATCAAGGACGCGCCCATCCTGCTGGTGGACGAAGCCACCGCCGCGCTGGACGCGGAGAACCAGGCCGCCATCGCCGAGGCGCTGGCGCGTCTGCGCGGCAAGCGCACGCTGATCGTCATCGCGCACCAACTCTCGACGGTGGCAATGGCCGACCAGATCGTGGTGCTCGATGGCGGCAAGGTCGTCGAGCAGGGTTCGCCCGCGCCATTGCGCGCGAGCCAGGGGCGCTACGCGCATTTCCTGGCCCAGCGCCGGGCCGCCAGAGGCTGGCGTATCGCGGCGGCGTCGAACGGAGAGCGCTGCTGATGCGCGCACGTTGGCTTGGGTTGTTCGCCATCCTCTGCTGCGCCTCGCTGCTGGTCGGCGCCCGGCAGATGGCATGGTCGCAGGTGTTCTCGCTGTCGGGCGATGCCTGGCTGACGGTGACAGCCAGCCGCCTGCCCCGCTTGGCGGCGCTTGTTCTGACCGGCGTAGGCCTGTCCATCTGCGGCGTGATCCTTCAGCAGATCGTCCGCAACAGGTTCGTCGAACCGGCCACCTCGGGCGGACTGGATGCGGCCAAGCTCGGCATCCTGGTGTCGATGACGCTGGCGCCCGCCGCCGGCACGATGGGCCGGATGCTGTTCGCGCTGGTCTTCTGCTTCGCCGCGAGCCTGGTCTATGTGGCGATCATCCGCCGCATCAAGTTCAAGAACACCGTTCTCGTGCCGGTCATCGGCCTCATGTACGGCAGCGTGCTGAGTGCCGTGGCCGAGTTCTACGCCTACCGCTACAACATCCTGCAGAGCATGCAGGGCTGGCTGCTCGGCGATTTCTCCAAGGTCGTCCAGGGCAACTACGAGATCATCTACCTGATCCTGCCGATCGTCGCGCTCACCTACCTGTATGCGCACCGCTTCACCGTGCTCGGCATGGGCGAAGGCATGGCCACCAGCCTGGGGCTGAGCTATTCGGCAACGGCGGCGCTGGGCCTGATGCTGGTGGCGGTCACCGTGTCGGCCACGGTCATCACCGTCGGCGCGATCCCCTTCGTCGGGCTGGTCATCCCCAACCTGGTCGCGCTGCATCAGGGCGACAACCTGGGCCGGACGCTGCCCATCGTCGCTCTGGGCGGCGCGTCGCTGCTGCTGGCCTGCGACATTCTCGGCCGCCTGCTCATCTACCCGTTCGAGGTGCCCATCGGCCTGACCGCAGGCAGCGTGGGCGGCGTGCTGTTCCTCGTGCTCATCATCTGGAAGAAGCAATGAGGCGCGCGGCCCCCCGATATGCCCTCTGGATGGTGGTCCTCGCCTTGGCCGCGGCTTTCGTCCTCGTGCGATCCGGCTTCGACCTCGACTACGTCATTCCCAAACGGCTCGCCCGGCTGGCCGCCATCGTCATCGGCGGAATCTGCGTCGCCTTCTCCTCGATCACGTTCCAGACCATCGCGGGCAACCGGATTCTGACGCCGGCGATCATGGGATACGAGGCGGTCTATCTGCTGTTGCAGTCGCTGCTGATCCTGGCCATGGGCACGCATGGCCAGGTGGTACTCGGCCAGAGCGGCAACTTCTTCCTCTCCATCCTGTTGATGCTCGCCTATTCGTGGGCCATCCATCGGTGGCTTTTGCGCAACGGCAGGTACAACGTGTATTTCCTCCTCCTGCTGGGACTCGTGCTGACCATGGTGATCGGCACTGTCACACAGTTCGTCCAGCTCAGGATCAGCCCGGGCGAGTTCGCCGTTCTCCAGGGCTTTGGCTACGCATCCTTCAACAGGGCACAACCCGAGCCGTTGCTCTATTCGGCCCTTCTGGTCGCGGCCGTGTGCCTGCCAGGGCTGAAGACCCTGCCGATCCTCGACGTGCTCTCGCTGGGCCGCGACCAGGCCATTTCCCTAGGGGTCGATTACCAGCGGTACGTGAGGCTCTACTTCGCGCTGATCGCGGCTCTCGTGGCGGTCTCGACCAGCTTGCTCGGGCCCACGGCCTTCATGGGGATCTTCGTGGCGAACATCGCCTATGCGATGGCCCGGACTTCCAGGCATCGGGTCACGCTGCCCATCGGCTGCGCGATCGCCATCGGCATCTTCATCGTGGCCCAGCTCCTGGTCGAACACGTTTTCAACTACAAGACCACCGTCAGCATTCTCGTCAACCTGGTGTGTGGCGCGTATTTCCTCGCGCTGATGGTTCGCACCCGAGGCACCGCATGATCACCGTTCACAACCTTCACAAGGCCTACGGCGCCAAGACCGTACTTTCCGGCGTCAGCGCGCAATTCCCGGCGCAGCGCGTGACGTCTCTCATCGGCCCCAACGGCGCAGGCAAAACGACGCTGCTGCTGATGATCGCGCGCCTGTTGGAGCCGACCCAGGGCGACATCCTGATCGGGGATCGCAGGGTTTCAAGCATCGGCATCAGCGAATACGCCAAGCACGTCGCCACCTTGCGCCAGGCGCCCGACTTCAACCTGCGCCTGACGGTCGAGGAACTCGTCGCTTTCGGGCGCTTCCCCTACAGCCGCGGCGCGCTCACCCCCGAAGACCACGACGTGATCGACGAGGCCATCGCGTTCCTGTCGCTGCAAGCGCTGCGCGGGGCCTACATCGACGAACTCAGCGGAGGGCAGCGCCAGATGGCCTTCCTGGCGATGACCATTGCCCAGCAGACGAACGTTCTGCTGCTGGACGAGCCACTCAACAACCTCGACATGAAGCATGCCGTCCAGATCATGCGCGCGCTTCGCCGCTTGTGTGACGAGCACGGGCGCACCGTGATCCTGGTGATCCATGACATCAATTTCGCGGCCAACTACTCCGATCACATCGTCGCATTGAAGGGCGGCATGGTTCGCTTCTGCGGCCCCGTCGTGGAGGCTGTGACCGAGACACGGCTGCAGGAACTGTATGGACTGGACTTCGAAATCGTGCGCAGCGATCGAGGATGCGTATGCAACTACTTCAATCCATCAGGAAAACTGAAATGACCCGGAATCACAGAAACAGGCGTTGGGCGTTAGCCCTGCTGATGGCCGCAACCGTCGCGGTACAGGGGTGCGGCCAGAAACCAGCCGAACCGCCAAAGGCAACCGCACAGCCGGATTCTGCCAGCCGGCCCCCGCAGGAAGCGTTCGCGCCCGTCACGGTTCAGCACAAGCTGGGAACGACCGTCGTCGAGCACCTTCCGCAACGCGCGGCGGCCCTCGACATGAATGAAGTCGATTTCCTCGACCAACTGGGTGTCCCTGTCGTTGGCATGCCGAAGGATTTCGTCCCGCACTTCCTCGCCAGGTACAAGGACGCCCCGGACGTTCAGGATCTGGGCTCGATCGTTCAGCCCAATCTGGAGCGGGTTCATGCCGCCAGGCCTGAACTGATCCTGATCACCTCGCTCCAGGCGAACCACTACAAGGAATTGAGCGAGATCGCTCCGACGATTCATTTCGATGTGGACTACCGGGATAGCGAGGTCAAGCACATCGAGGTCATCAAGGACCACCTCATGACCCTGGGGCGAATCTTTGGCAAGGAAGGCCTCGCCCGCCAGAAAGCGGCTGAACTGGACGCCAAGGTCGAGGAGGCCAGGCGCATGACCCGGGGCCGTCTCGAGAAGGCGCTTGTCGTTCTGCACAACAACGGCGCCTTCAGTTCCTTTGGCGTGCATTCCCGTTACGGGTTCGTCTTCAATGCCCTGGGCGTGAAACCGGCCAGCCCGACTGTCGAGACCGGCCTGCATGGCCAGCCGATTTCCAGCGAATTCATCCAACAAGCCAACCCCGACATCATCTTCGTGGTGGACCGGACGGCCGTCATGGAGCGCCGTCCGGTCATGGACGCCGGGAGCATGGGCAACCCGCTGCTGCGCCAGACCAACGCCTGGAAGAACGGCCGTGTGGTCTTCGTTGATGCTGAAGCTTGGTACGTCACCGCCGCCAGCCCGACCTCTTTGAAACTCGTGATCGACGACGTCATCAAGGGCTATCAGCACTGATTTGTTCCAGGGCCTGTCCCTGGCCCTAAGCCAAAAACGTAATGATTCGTATTCGCCATAGCTTTCTCACTCGCAAGACGTGCTGAGAACCAACCCGATCTCAACTGAAAAGAGCTTGTAATGACCAAACGTCACCATCGCATCGCGCGATCTGCACAGCAGGCGGTGCGCCCCCAACCCGCCTTTGCCCTGAACCGCGCCGCTGCCGTGCCGACGGTGCTGCTGCTGGGGCTGACCGTGGGCGCCCTGGCCTTGGCCGCCCCGCCGGCACTCGCACAAAGCACCGGCCAGGCGGTGGACGCCCGGAGCCGCTTCAACGTGCCGACCGGCCCGCTGGGCGAGGCGCTCAATGCCTATGCCGCTGCGGCCGGTGTCGAACTGACCGTGGATGCGAGCCTGCTCCAAGGCAGGAACAGCCAGGGGCTGTCCGGCAGCTACAGCGTGCGCGAGGGTTTCACCGAACTGCTACGCGGGCACGGTCTGCAGGCAGTGCGCGAGGCCAACGGCCGCTACACGCTAAGCCGGACGGCCCAACAGACGCAAAGCCCAGCCGCAGAAAGCGGGGTTACGTTGCCGGCGGTGACGGTACAGGCGAGCTCAGCGATCGACGCCTACGCCGGCGGGCAGGTGGCGTCCGGCAGCCGCGTGGGGCTGCTGGGCGACAAGGATTTCATGGAAACGCCGTTTTCCACCATCAGCTACACGGACAAGTTCATCGAAGACCGGCAGGCCAAGGACATCACCGACGTGATCGCCGCCACCGATCCCACGGTGTTCAGCAACGGCGTCACCGGCGCCTGGAGCGAGAACTACTCCATCCGCGGCTTCGCCTCCAACACCAGCGATATCACCATCGGCGGCCTGTTCGGCATGGCGCCGTACTACCGCACCACCCCCGAAATGTTCGAGCGTATCGAGGTATTGAAAGGCCCATCGACCCTGCTCAATGGCATGCCTCCGGGCGGCTCGGTGGGCGGCACCGTCAATCTGGTGCCCAAGCGCGCGGGCGATGAGCCGCTGACGCGACTGACGGCGACCTACATGTCCAATGCGCAGTTCGGCGGACATGTGGACCTTGGGCGGCGCTTTGGTGAGAACAAGCAGTTCGGCATCCGCTTCAACGGGGTCTATCGGGATGGAGAGGGGGCCGTCAACCGGCAGAAAAAGAAAACCCAGTTCGCGTCCCTCGGGCTGGACTGGCGGGGCGAGCGCGCTCGCGTCTCTGCCGACCTCTACAGCAGCGATGACCGCGTGGACGGCGTGACCCGAGGCATCAATCTAGCCCCCGGCGTGGCAGTGCCCAAGCCACCCAGGCCCGAGACCCTGCTGAACCCGGATTGGTCCTTCGTCAACACCAGGGACAAGGGTGCGATCGTCCGCGGCGAATTCGACGTGAGCGAAAACCTGATGGCCTATGCAGCCTTCGGCACCAGCAGGACCAACTACAAGTACAACGGTACGATGTCGGCCCAGGTGCTCAACGCGGCGGGCGATGTTCGGCACAGCATGGGCCAACTGGCCTTCGATATTGAAAAGACATCGGGGGAAGCTGGATTGAAGGGCAAGTTCCAAACCGGCAGCGTCAAGCATCAATGGGCTTTAAACGTTACGCACTACTCGGACACCGAAAGGGACTATGGCCGCAGATCGGTCCCGGGCGCGGACTGGACCACCAACATCTACAACCCGGTCTGGGGCCCAGCCGCCGGAATGCGTTGGCCGCCGACCCTCCACACGGAAACGCGCCTGACCAGCTACGGCGTAGCGGATACCCTGTCCTTTGCACAGGACAGGGTGCAACTGACGCTGGGCGTGCGTCACCAGGAAGTACTCACCGATACCTTCAGCCTCACGACCGGGGCGCGCAGTGCCCGCTATGACGCAAGCGCCATGACACCCGCGGCCGCGCTGCTGGTCAAAGCCACGAACCATATTTCCGTGTACGGCAATTACATTGAAGGGTTGAGCAAGGGTCAGACCGCGCCGGCAACTGCCGCCAATGCGGGAGAGCTGTTTCCGCCGTCCAAGACCAAGCAGAAGGAAATCGGCCTCAAGCTCGATCTCGGCGAATTCGCCCACACGCTCAGCTTGTATCAAATCGAGCGGCCAAGCAGCTATACCGACATTTCCACCAACGTCTTTTCCTTTGGCGGAGAGCAGCGCAACCGGGGTGTCGAGTGGGGCTTCTTTGGCTCGCCGCTGCGCGGCGTGCGCTTGATGGGTGGCATCGCCTATGTGGACCCCAAGCTCACCAAGACCGCCGGTGGCGTCAACCAGGGCAAGCAGGCGACCGGGGTGCCCAAGCTGCAAGGCAAGCTGGGCGTGGAGTGGGACACCTCCGCCGTGCCGGGCTTGACGCTGACCGCCAATGCGACCGCCGTATCCAAGCAATACATCAGTGCCGACAACTCGCTGTCGGTGCCGAGCCACACGGTGTATGACCTGGGCGCACGCTATGCTACCCAGGTCTCCAGCCATCCGCTGACCGTGCGGGCCAGCGTCAATAACGTGACAAACAAGGCCTATTGGGGCATGCCGCTGTTGTCCAGTTTGGCCCTGGGCGCCCCGCGCACCTTCATGCTCTCGGCCACGATGGACTTCTGAACGATGCGCGCGCATGCGCGTCTGATGGCCGCGTCTGCTCGCGAGCCTATTGCAACGAGGGTGATGTCCCCGGCATGCCCTCCAGGGCGCTCTCGATCACCGCCTGAACCTCCAGCGCCCCTTGCAGGCGCCGGATAGCTGCATGCAGCTCTGCGGCCTGCGGCCAGGTCCGTTTCAGGTAGCTGAGCCACAGCTTGACGCGTCCGTGCTCGTGAGCGCATTCGTCATTGGCCTGCAGCTTCTTCAGGTAGCCGGCGATATGGCGGAGCACCGACGGCCATTCCTCGGCGCAGGGCGTTCTGTCCATCAGTCCGCGTATCCGCAAGGCCAGGAATGGATCCGACACGGCACCCCGCCCGATCATCACGTCGGCGCAGCCGCTGACCGCCCGGCAGCGCTCCCAGTCGGCCACCGTCCAGACTTCGCCGTTGGCAGTGACCGGCACGTCCACCGCAGCATCGATACGCGCGATCCATTCCCAGTGGGCCGGCGGCCGGTAGCCATGATCCCGGGTCCTGGCATGCACGACCAGGGACGCCGCGCCGCCTTCCGCCAGCGCCGTGGCGCAGTCGATCGCCAGCGAGGTATCGGACACGCCCAGCCGCATTTTGGCTGTCACGGCGATGTTCGCAGGCACCGCAGCACGAACGGACGAAACGATCCGGTTCAGCAGTTCAGGATCCGCCAGCAGCATGGCCCCGCCACCGTGCCGGTTGACGACTTTGGCAGGACAGCCGAAATTCAGGTCAATGCCATGCGGCGACAAGGTCGCTGCCTGTGCGGCATTGACCGCCAGCCATTCAGGATCGCTCCCGAGCAGCTGGATCACCATCGGCGTGCCGCCTGGAGTATGGCCGCCGTGGAGGACCTCAGGCGTGTCCCTCTCGTAGACACGCTCGGGAAGCAAAGAGCCCGTCACCCTGACGAACTCGGATACACATCCATCGTATCCTCCCGAGCCGGTCAGTACGTCGCGCAGCACGTAATCAGCAAGCCCCTCCATGGGGGCAAGAAACAGCCGGCTCATAGCAAAGCTGGCGTCGATGCCGGAAAACGAGAAAACGCCAAACCCACCGTCGGAACGGGCGTGGCCTCGGCGGCGAGCGCCTGGCGAATGTCTTGGATTGCGGAGGGCATTGGGATTCGCGCTGTGCAGGCGAGTCCGCAGTATGAATCGCCACATTTGACAGGGGTAGCAGCCGCGGTGATTCCGCGCGTTACCCGAATATGCGTGATTTTAACCGATCGCCCCGATCAGCGAAGGAAGGTCATGCGAGCGCTGGGAATTCGCCTCCACGCCAGCCCGGCCTGAAGCCACTTTGCAGGAAAGGAGGCTGCCGGCGCCGCGAGGGTTCCATGCGTTCCCGGGGGATTGGGAACGCGCAACAGGCCGGCGAGGCGTGCGCCGGCTTATTTCTTGTCCGGCTGATTGAACGGAAACGTGCCAAACATGTTCTTGGCCTGGCTTTGCATCTGCTCCTGCATCTGCACAAACAGGTTCTTGCTCTGCTCGATGTAGTTGCTCATCATCCCTTGCATCATCGGGCCCTGCATGTTCATGAACTGGGACCACATATCGGGGCTGAACGGCTCGCCCGAGTACAGGCCCTTGGAGTTCTCGGCCAGCTTGCTCTGGATGTCGATGAAGGCCTGGATGTTCTTTTCCAGGTAGGTGCCCATCATGCCCTGCATTGCATGGCCGTAGTAGCGGATGATCTGCGACAGCATGGAGCTTGAGAACATCGGCACACCGCCCGTCTCTTCTTCGAGAATGATCTGCAGGAGGATGCTGCGCGTGAGCTCGTCGCCGGACTTGGCGTCGATCACCTTGAAGTCTTCGGTATCCATCACGAGCTGCTTGACGTCGGCTAGCGTGATGTAGGTGCTGGTCTGCGTGTCGTAGAGCCGGCGGTTTGGATACTTCTTGATCAGTCGCTCTGCGCCTTTCTTGGTGGTAGCCATCGTGCTCTATCCTTTTATCGTCGCTGTTGCATGCTGCTGCACCGCATGCTGTGCGGTGCGCAAATCGGGACCGCCAGCGGGGGATACAACGTGTTGACCTGCAACGCATGATCTATTTTGGTGCGGGCTAGCCGCTGCCCTGATTCTATGCCCAACAAGGCACTATTGAAAGCCGGACCCGTTAAGGAAAACCCGCACGGGGCAAAGGATTGCGGGTGTTTGGGGCCCGCAATGCCGCGCCACGCCCGCGCGTTGGTGCGGTGCGGGGTGTGCGATGCAATATTGCTGCGGGGTGAGAGGCCTCCCGAGCGGCCGCGGAAATAAAAAAGGCCCTCGGCAGAGGACCTTCCCAAGACAAGAAACCATCCAGGAAAACCAGGGATGGCTTGCCGTTCATCACCCCATGTGCAGGCCGCCGTTCAGCGAGAAGTCCGCGCCCGTCGAGAAGCCCGACTCTTCGGACGCCAGCCACGCGCAGATCGAGGCAATTTCTTCCGGCGCGCCCAGGCGCTTGACCGGAATCGTGCCGACGATCTTGTCCAGCACGTCCTGGCGGATCGACTTGACCATATCGGTGGCGATATAGCCCGGCGACACCGTGTTCACGGTCACGCCCTTGGTCGCCACTTCCTGCGCCAACGCCATGGTGAAGCCGTGCAGGCCAGCCTTGGCGGTGGAGTAGTTGGTCTGGCCGAACTGGCCCTTCTGGCCGTTGACCGACGAGATGTTGACGATGCGGCCAAAGCCACGATCCGCCATGCCGTCGATGACCTGTTTGGTCACGTTGAACAGCGAGGTCAGGTTGGTGTCGATCACGGCATCCCAGTCGGCGCGCGTCATCTTGCGGAACACCACGTCGCGCGTGATGCCGGCGTTGTTGATCAGGATGTCGACCTCGCCCACTTCGGCCTTGACCTTGTCGAACGCGGCTTTGGTCGAATCCCAGTCGGCAACATTGCCTTCCGAGGCGACAAAATCGAAGCCCAGGGCCTTCTGCTGCTCGAGCCATTTTTCGCGGCGCGGCGAGTTGGGGCCGCAACCGGCCACGACCTTGTAGCCATCCTTGGCCAGACGCTGGCAGATGGCCGTTCCAATGCCACCCATGCCACCGGTTACGTATGCAATGCGCTGAGTCATATCTACTCCTTGATGGCTAGTTTTTATTGACGCCGGCAAGCGGGAAGCCCCCCGCGCCGGCACACCCCTCAGACCGGCCTGCGCGCTTGTTCGCTGCGGCAAGCCCGGCAAATCGTCACTTGCGTTCCACAGCCAGCGCCACACCCATGCCGCCGCCGATGCACAGCGAGGCCAGGCCCTTGTGGGCGTCGCGGCGCTTCATTTCGTGCAGCAGCGTGACCAGGATGCGGCAGCCCGACGCACCGATCGGGTGGCCAATCGCAATGGCGCCGCCATTGACGTTGACCTTGGACGTATCCCAGCCCATCTGCTTGTGCACGGCCAGGGCCTGGGCGGCGAAGGCTTCGTTGATTTCCATCAGGTCGAGCTCTTCCACGCTCCATCCGGCGCGCGACAGGCAGCGCTTGGACGCAGGCACCGGACCCATGCCCATCACCTTGGGATCGACACCGGCGGTGCCGTAGGCGCGGATCGTGGCCAGCGGGGTCAGGCCGAGTTCCTTGGCCTTGGCCGCCGACATGACCACCACCGCGGCGGCGCCGTCGTTCAGGCCCGAGGCGTTGGCAGCGGTCACGGAACCAGCCTTGTCGAAGGCCGGCTTGAGACCAGCGAGCGCATCTTGCGTGACGCCGTGGCGCACGAACTCATCGGTGGCGAACATCACCGGGTCGCCCTTGCGCTGGGGAATCGGCACCGGCACGATTTCTTCATCGAACTTGCCGGCCTTCTGCGCGGCTTCCGCCTTGTTCTGCGAACCGGCCGCGAACGCGTCCTGGGCTTCGCGCGTGATGCCGTATTCCTTGGCCACGTTCTCGGCGGTGACGCCCATGTGGTACTGGTTGTAGACGTCCCACAGGCCGTCCACGATCATGCTGTCGATCAGCTTGGCGTCGCCCATGCGGAAGCCATCGCGCGAGCCCGGCAGCACGTGTGGCGCGGCGCTCATGTTTTCCTGGCCACCGGCCACCACGATCTCGGCATCGCCCGCGGCAATCGCGTTGGCGGCCAGCATCACGGCCTTCAGGCCGGAGCCGCAGACCTTGTTGATGGTCATGGCCGGCACCATCACGGGCAGGCCAGCCTTCAGCGCTGCCTGGCGCGCCGGGTTCTGGCCGGAGCCGGCCGTCAGCACCTGGCCCATGATCACTTCGCTGACCTGCTCGGGCTTGACGCCGGCACGCTCAAGCGCAGCCTTGATGACGATGGCGCCCAGCTCAGGCGCGGGAATCTTGGCGAGCGAGCCGCCGAACTTGCCCACCGCGGTACGGGCAGCGGATACGATGACAATGTCAGTCATTGGGAGGTCCTCTCGAGTTGGATGCAAATAAGGGGTGAAAGAGGCCGGCCCCGCAGGGCGCCGGCCCGGACAAATCCTATGCCTTCGCCTTGACGTAGCGGCCCGGTGCCGGCTCGATCGCGCGGTAATCCTTGTTGCCGTAGTCGGTGGGGGCCGCCTTGCGCGCGCCGGCGTGCTTGGCCAGCCAGGCCGCCCAGTCCGGCCACCAGCTGCCGGCGTGCTCGGCGGCGCCGTCGAACCACTCCTGCGCCGAAGCCGGGAGCTTGTCGTTGGTCCAGTGGCTGCGCTTCTTCTTGGCCGGCGGGTTGATCACGCCGGCGATATGGCCCGACGCGCCCAGCACGAAACGCAGTTTGTTCTTGAGCAACGCGGTGGAAGCATAGGCCGACATCCAGGGTACGATGTGGTCTTCACGCGAGCCATAGATGTAAGTTGGCACGTCGATGCTGCCCAGGTCCACCGGCGCGTTGCACACGGTCAGCTTGCCCGGCACCTTGAGCTCGTTCTGCAAGTAGGTATGGCGCAGGTACCAGCAATACCAGGGGCCCGGCAGGTTGGTGGCGTCGCCGTTCCAGAACAGCAGGTCGAACGGGACCGGCGTATTGCCCTTCAGGTAGTTGTCGACGACATAGTTCCAGACCAGGTCGTTGGGACGCAGGAACGAGAACGTGTTGGCCAGTTCCACGCCACGCAGCAGCGCGCAGGGCGTGCCCGCCGCACCACCCAGGGTGTTTTCACGCAGCTTGACGTGGGCTTCGTCGACGAACACATCGAGCACGCCGGTATCGGCAAAATCGAGCAGCGTGGTCAGCAGCGTCAGGCTGGCGGCGGGATGCTCGCCGCGCTTGGCCAGCACCGCCAGCGCGGTGGAGACGATGGTGCCGCCCACGCAGAAGCCCAGCACGTTGATCTGGTCCTGGCCGCTGATCTCGCGCGTGACTTCGATGGCGCGAATGGCGGCATGTTCGATGTAGTCATCCCAGCTGAGCTCGGCCATCGAGGCATCCGGATTGCGCCAGGAAACCATGTAGACGGTATGGCCCTGCTCCACCATGTAGTGCACCAGCGAGGTCTGCGGCTGCAGGTCGAGGATGTAGTACTTGTTGATGCAAGGCGGCACAAGCAGCAGCGGGCGCGCAAACACCTTCTCGGTGACGGGCTTGTACTGAAGCAGCTGGAAATAGGCGTTCTCGTAGACCACCGCGCCCTCGGTCACGGCCACGTTGCGGCCCACTTCGAAGGCGGATTCGTCGGTCTGCGAGATCTTGCCGCGGCCAAGGTCGTCGAGCATGTTGCGCACGCCGGCCCGCAGCGATTCGCCGCCGGAGTCGATCAGCTTTTTCTGCGCCTCCGGATTGGTGGCGAGGAAATTTGCCGGCGACATGGCGTCGACCCATTGCGAGATCGCGAAACGGATACGCTGGCGGGTCTTGGCATCGGCTTCGACCGCGCCCGCCAGCTCATTCATGGCACGCGCATTGATCAGGTAGAAAGCGGCAGCGTAGTGAAACGCCGCGCTGCTGCGCCAGGCATCGCCGGAAAAGCGGCGATCAGCCAGGGCCGTGGCGGGATTGGCGCCGCCCTCGGCCATGCTTCGCCAGAGCGCGGTGAAGTCCTTCATGTAGCGTTGCTGGATGTCGGCCAGTTGATCGGGCGCGATTTTCACGCCCGCCATGGCGGAACCCTTCAATGCCTCGAAACCGGGGATAAATGGCATGCCAGGCATGCCCTGCTGGGTCGTCGCACCGTTAGCCTGTGCCTGACGGGACCATTCCAGCCATGTCGCTGGATCAAATGGCCCCGAAGCAAATGAAAACGGTTGGGACTTGTCTTCCTTGGTGGAAGCTGCCGCACCTTTGCCGGTTGCCATGATGTTTCGTCTCTCTGCCGTCACTTATTTGAAAGCTGGCTGGGCGGCGTACCACCACCGCGGGGCTCTCCCCCGCCGCCAGCCTCGGAACCGGCCCGCGCTGACGCCCTCGGCTGGTGACGTCATGCGGTATGCTTGCCGGACACGCCGCGCCGCGGACCTGAACGTCCCGGCGGAGCCTGCGAATGCCTGCCAGCACACTGCCTTGCAGTGCATTCGAGGCCATTGTTGCCTTGCAATGTTATGCCTGTCAATGCGGAAAAATGCGCGGACCGGCGCTAACGGCAAAATGCGCTCAGCGCGAACCTGCGAGCCTCCCTTTGGCGCCACTCCGGCCACGGGGCTAGCTTGCCCGAGAAGGATGACTTCCTGATGTACATCGTTGCAATCGGTTGGCTGTATGTGGTCCTGATGATGGCCATTACCGAGCATACCGTGGTCGCGGGACTGGCCACGTTCGTCTTTTACGGCCTGTTCCCCGTGGCGATCCTCGTGTACATCATGGGCACCCCGGGGCGCCTGCGCCGGCGCAAGGCAGAGGAAGCGAGGCAGGCGAAGAGCGCGCAAGCGCCCTCCGGCTCCGTGGAACCTGCAGAATCCGCGGGACAGGAACAGCCGCCTGCCCGGGATTGACGCTGGGAAAGTTTCAGGCGGCCAGCCAGACCAGGCTGGCCATGCGCCCTGTGACGCCGTCGCGCCGGTAGGAGTAGAAGCGCTGCGCATCGCCAACGGTGCAGGCGTTGCCGCCGTACACCGCGGTGCAGCCGGCGCGGGCCAGGCGGATGCGGGCCAGCGTGTAGATATCGGCGAAGTACTTGCCGCCTGCGCCGGCGCGGAAGGCAAGATCCACCTGCGCCATCTCGTCAGGCCGCGCCTGGGCCAGGAACGCCTGCCGGACTTCGGCGCCAACCTCGAAGGCATCCGGGCCGATCGCCGGCCCGAGCCAGGCCAGCCACTGCGCCTGCGCGCCAACCTGCTTGCCCATACGCGCCAGGGTTGCCTCGATCACGCCGCCACACAGCCCGCGCCAGCCGGCGTGCGCGGCGCCAACCACGGTGCCGGCACGGTCGCACAGCAGCACGGGCAGGCAATCGGCGGTCATCACGGCGCAGACCCGGCCAGCGGTCGTGGCAATGCTGGCGTCCGCCTGCGGAACCACGCCATCGGCGGCAAACTGGTCCTCGGTGGCGATCGCGCAGCCGTGCACCTGCTCTAGCCAGCCGGGCACGGCCGGCAGCCGCGCGGCCAGCCGTGCGCGGTTGGCCGCGACCGCGGCGGCTTCGTCGCCCACATGGGTGCCAAGGTTCAGCCCGCCCGGGCTGCCGTCAGCCAGGCCGTAGGGGGCCTCGCTGACGCCGCCCTGGCGGGTGGTGGACAACGCGCGCACCCGCGCCGGAGCCGGCCAGTCCGGGACTAGCCAAGGCGCCTCAGTCGTCATCGCCGTATTCCCATGCGCCGTCCTCGCCTTCGGTCCAGCCGTCGTCCTCCTCTTCGTCGTCGGCACGGTCAAAGTCGAGCGCCTCGATCAGCGCCTGCAAGTCATCGGGCGGCTGCGCTTCCCAAGATACGAGCTTGCCGGTGGCCGGGTGCACCAGCCCAAGCCGGAAGGCGTGGAGCGCCTGGCGCGCCAGCGGCACCGGCAGCGGTGCCTTGATGGCCGGACGCTGGCCGCGCTGGGTGGCGGCGCGGTGATAGACCGGGTCGCCCACCATCGGATGGCCGATCGACTCGAAGTGGACGCGAATCTGGTGGGTGCGGCCGGTTTCGAGCTGGCACATCACCATGGAAACATGGCCGCGCCCGAGCGGCACCGTGCCAAGGGTACGGAAATGGGTGCGCGAGGGCTTGCCGCTGTTGGTGAGCACGATCGCCATGCGGATCCGCTCGCGCGGATCACGGCCGATCGGCGCGTCGATCGTGCCGGACTCGGGCGTCACGCCCCACACCAGCGCCAGGTAGCTGCGCTTGACAGTACGCGCCTGCAGCTGGCGCACCAGGTCGGTCTGGGCGGTCAGCGTGCGGGCCACCACCATCAGCCCCGACGTTTCCTTGTCGAGCCGGTGGACGATGCCCGCGCGCGGCAGGCTTGCAGCCTCCGGGTAGCGGTGCAGCAGGCCGTTTAGCACCGTGCCGCCCCAGTTGCCGGCGGCAGGATGCACCACCAGGCCGGCGGGCTTGTCGATGACCAGCAGCGTGGCGTCCTCGTACACGACGTTGAGCGGCACGTCTTCGGCCACGAAGGCGCGCGATTCTGCCGCCGCCTGCGGACGGACCACGACGCGTTCGCCCATCTGCACGGAGGACTTGGAGCGGCGCACCTCGCCGTCGACCAGCACCGCCCCGTTCTCGATCCATTGCTGCAGGCGGCTGCGCGAGAAGCCGCTGAGGTGGCGTGCCAACAACTTGTCGAGGCGCTCGCCGTGTGATGCACCATCGACTTCGATCTCTACCGGCTGCATTTCCAATTCGATTGGAGATGCCTCCGCTCCTGCCTCCAGGCCGCCTAGCGCGGCCACATCGGTCAGGTCTTCCAGGTCCTCCACCTCGTTCAAGATGTCGGTTGAATCGGCAGCTTGCTGCTCGATGCCCTTGGCGGCGGTTTCCGACAAGGGGCTTGGGCTATAATGCTTGACGCTATTTTTCATCCGGGATACGTTGCCCATGCAATTGATGAGCATGAAGCGCGCCAGCTGGCGCGCAAGAATTGGAGCGATTCTGCTCGCAGGCGGCTGCGTCATGCTATCGGCGTGCGGCCTGCTGTCGGATCAACCAGACGAAACTGCCGGCTGGTCGGCTAACAAATTATATTCGGAAGCCAAGGACGCACTAGATTCCGGCGACTTTACCCGAGCTGTGAAGCTGTACGAGAAGCTTGAGGGACGTTATCCCTTCGGCCGTTTCGCCCAGCAGGCACAGATCGATACCGCCTACGCCAACTACAAGGACGGCGAAACCGCCGCCGCGCTTGCCTCGGTCGACCGCTTCATCCAGTTGCATCCGAATCACCCGAACGTGGATTATGCCTATTACCTGAAGGGCCTGATCAACTTCAATGACAATTTGGGCTGGCTCGGCCGTTTTTCCGGTCAGGACCTGAGCGAGCGTGACCCCAAGGCCGCGCGCGCTGCTTATGACGCCTTCAACACGCTGGTCACGCGCTTCCCGGACAGCAAGTACACCACGGACGCTGCCGCGCGCATGCAATACATCGTGAACTCGCTGGCCCAGCACGAGGTCCATGCGGCACGTTACTACTACCGCCGTGGCGCCTACCTGGCTGCGGCAAACCGGGCCCAGCAGGCGCTCAAGGACTATGACGGCGCACCGGCCAACGAGGAAGCGCTGTACATCATGATCCGCTCGTACGATTCGCTGGGCATGAAGGACTTGCGCGACGATACCGCCCGCGTGATGGAAAAGAACTTCCCCAACAGCGATTACATCAAGTACGGGGAACGCCGCAAGGACAAGTCCTGGTGGGAAGTGTTCTGAACGTCAGGCACGGCGCTTGAGTGCGCTGGCAACAAAAAACCCGATCGGAAGATCGGGTTTTTTGTTTGTTGGCCGCCGCCCGCGCCAGGCGGTCAATCGGGTGCGGCTTCCCCTCCGGCGTCGTCGGCCGCCGGCGCGCTTTCGCCATTGCGCAGCGACTCCAGGAAGTGCACCACCGTCTCGGCCTCGCGCGTGCGCTTGAAGGGCGGCAGGCTCTGCCAGATCTGGCGGCCGTAGGGCTTCTCCACCAGCCTGGTATCGCAGATCACCAGCACGCCACGGTCGGATTCCGAGCGGATCAGCCGCCCCGCGCCCTGCTTGAGCGTGATCACGGCATGCGGCAGCTGATGCACAGCGAACGGGCTCAGGCCCTTCTTTTGCAGTACTTCCATGCGCGCCGCCAGCACCGGGTCGTCGGGCGGGGCGAACGGCAGCTTGTCGATGATGACCAGCGAGAGCGCCTCGCCGCGCACGTCGACGCCTTCCCAGAAGCTCTGGCTGCCCACCAGCACCGCATTGCCAAGCTCGCGGAAGCGATCCAGCAATTCGGTACGGCTGGCCTGTCCCTGCACCAGCAAGGGCAGTTCCAGGCCGCGTTCGGCAAAGGCCTCGTAAAGCAGGTCGGAGGCACGTTGCACTGCCCGCAGCGTGGTGCACAACAGGAAAGCGCGGCCGCCGGCGGCCTCGATCAGCGGCAGCGCGGTCTGCACCACGGCGTCGGTGAACTGCGGCGACTGCGGCGCCGGCAGGTCGCGCGGCACGTAGAGCAGGCCCTGGGTGGCGTAGTCGAACGGACTGGGCAACGTCAGCGACTTGTCCTTGTCCAGGCCAAGCTGGGCCGCATAGTGCGTGAAATTGCCCTTCACGGATAGCGTAGCCGAGGTGAAGATCCAGGCGCGAGGGTGCCCTTCGCGCTGGCGCGTGAAGATCGGCGCGATCGACAGTGGCGTGCGGTGCAACTGCACGGTCTGGGAGAACACCTCGACCCAGCGCACGGTTTCCGGCCCGAAGGCCACGCTGGCCGGGGACTTTTCATCGCCCTCGACTGCGGCGGGCGGTGGCACCGCCTTGGCATCGTTGCGCCAGGCGGCCAGGCGCTGGTCGAGCTCCACCGCGCGGCGATGGCACTGCTCCAATGACTCGGCACGTTCGGCCTGGCTTTCCAGCAGGGTCACGAATTCCGCCAGCGCGGTTTCGAGCGCATCCAGCGTCTCGAAGAATGGCTTGCCGATGCGGGGATCCGCCTCGATCTGGCTCACCGCGAGGCGGGAATTGTCCCGGGTGAAGGCCAGGCGCAGGTCCCGCGCGGCGCGCTCCAGGGGGGCCGCGATCCGCACCCAGTCGGCGGCGTCCCGCGCGTGCGAGAGGCCCTCGGCCACGGTGTCCCGCGCCAGCTCCAGCAACTGGCTGGTGGATAGGCTCTCGCCGAAGAATAGCGTCGCCGTATCGGGCAACTGGTGCGCTTCGTCGAAGATCACCGTATTGGCCGCTGGCAGCAGCTCGGCCATGCCCGTGTCACGCAGCACCACGTCGGCAAAGAACAGGTGGTGGTTGACTACCACGATGTCCGCCTGCTGTGCTTCCTTGCGGGCGCGCATCACAAAGCACTCTTTGTAGCTCGGGCACTCCGTGCCCATGCAGTTGTCGCGGGTCGAGGTAACCAGCTGCCAGACCGGCGCGTTTTCCGGCACCGAGGCCAGCTCGCCCTTGTCGCCCGACGACGTGACCTTGGCAAAGCGGGCGATCTCGCGCAGCCAGGCGGCATCCTGGCGCGAAGCCAGGCGGCCCTGGATCTCGGCCCGCTCCAGGTGGTAATGGCAGAGGTAGTTGGCCCGCCCCTTTAGCAGCGCCACCGACACCGGCACGTTGAGCGCTTTGCGCACCGTGGGGATATCGCGAAGGAAAAGCTGGTCCTGCAGGTTCTTGGTGCCGGTGGAGAGGATCACCTTGCCGCCCCACAGCATGGCCGGAACCAGGTAGGCGAAGGTCTTGCCCGTGCCCGTGCCGGCCTCGACGATGACCGTGTCTGCGCGCTCGATCGCCCCGGCCACGGCGGCAGCCATCTGCTCTTGCGCCGCGCGCGGGCGATAGCCTTCGATGCCGGTGGCCAGTGTCCCGGTCTCGGCAAAGATAGTGGCCAGTTGAGCGGCGTGCGAAGCCGCCGTACCGGACGGCCCGGCAGCGCTGGCCGCCGGTGCTTCGGGCGAGTCAGGCGTGTCGGGCGTAGCGGCTTGATCAGACGGATCTGACGTTACGTTGGCGGCGGGCAGGTCTTCGGAGTCGGGCAAGGCGAGGCTTTTTGGCGAGCCACTTCAAGAGCGGCCCGGGGCAAGGGGAATCGGGGAATCAGGCGGGCACGTCCGGCTCGAGCTGAAGCTGTAGCAAGGTAATCGCGTCCTTGAGCTTGAGACGGCGCTTTTTCAGTCGGCGCAGTTGCAGCTCATCGTGCGCGGCATCAGCCGCCATGCGGTCGATCAGGTAATCGAGATCGCGATGCTCGATCTGCAATTCCATGATCTGTCGCGATAAGGTATTCAGGTTGCGGTCCATGGGCTCCCCCGCTCAAAGCCGGCGCTGGGCGCCGGCGGGCCGGTACGGCAAATGACGTGGGCGCGGCCAGATGCATCGCGCCGACGTCTGGCACCGGCTATTGTCGCCGGTATTGCCCCCGGCTGTGGGCGCGGCGCTTAGCCGCTCAGAAACCGAAGGGACGTGGCGCGGACGCCTGACCCTGCTGCTCCTTGGCCTTGGCACGACGCTCGTCGACGTCTTTCTGCCGTTGCTCGGCGTCACGCTGCTTTTGCTCGTAAGCCTTGACATTTTCCTGCCGCTGCTTGGCTTGCTGCGCGCCCTGCTCCTGGGCGGCCTTGACGCGGGCATCGAAGTCGGCCTGCTTCTTGTCGTAGGCCTGGGCATTGGCGGCGCGCTGCGGCGCATCGGCCTCGTGCTGCGCATCGCGCAGTTTCTGCTCTTGCTGCTTGCGCTCGTAGCTTTCGCGGCTGGCGCGCTCGTTGGCGTCGCGGCTGGGCTGCTCCGCTTCGTACTGGGCGCGCTGGATCGCCTGTTGCCGGTCACGCTCGGCCGCCTTGAATGCGCGCTCAGCGTCACCGACCTCAAGCTCCCGCTTGCGCAGCACCTGCAACTCGGCACGCTGCGCGTCCTTGGCCTTGTCGATGCAATGCGTGACAAAGAACTTGTTGTAGCAATCGTGCTCGGCCGTGCCATAGCGATAGGTGGTCCAGGCGCGCGAGTCGCTGATGGCCTTGCGCTCCGCGGCGAAATCCCGGGGCGGCGTTTGCGCCGCGCCGGCAGCGGCAGGAGGCTGCGCGGCACCAGGGGCCGCCTGCGCCTGGCCGAGCGTTGGCAGGAACAACGCCGCCAGGCCAGTGGCAAGCACGGCAAGCCGCACCTGCGCAGGCAGGAAGCGGGCCGCGCGGAGCACAGCCGGAGTGGCGAGGCGGTCGGGGAACGCGGCCGCAAGGGCGGTCGGATGTGGCTTGACGATCATGCTTGGATTCTAACATCCGCCCTGCCGGTTGCCGTGCTTGTTGCCACGCTTGTTGACATACGGGCAGGCCGGCATCCCGGCGCGGCGCCACCGCCCCCGCGGGCACCCCGGGGCCACGCAGGCAGCCCCACTCCCAAGCGCCTCGCCGCGTGGCGGCAAGCTTGTGGCAAAATGCCCCGCTTTCGACCGACTGTTTTCCTGATGTCCACTCTGCCAGCTTCCGTCATGCAAAAGATCGTGTCGCTCATCGCGGCCGAACTGTCCGTCCAACCCCGCCAGGTGGCGGCGGCCGTAGAACTGCTCGACGAAGGCGCGACCGTGCCGTTCATTGCGCGCTACCGTAAGGAAGTGACCGGCAACCTGGACGACACGCATCTGCGTAATCTGGAAGAACGCCTGCTCTATCTGCGCGAGATGGAAGAGCGCCGCGCCACCATCCTCGCCTCGATCGAGGAACAGGGCAAGCTGACGCCCGAGCTGCGCGCAGCCGTCGAAGGCGCGGAGACCAAGCAGGTCCTGGAAGACCTTTACCTGCCCTACAAGCCCAAACGCCGCACCCGCGCCCAGATCGCGCGCGAATGCGGGCTGGAACCGCTGGCGCTGGCGCTGCTGGCCGACCCCACGCTGGACCCGCAGGCCGAGGCCGCCAAGTACGTCAACGGCAACCCCACCGCCGAGGGCGGCGTGCCGGACGTCAAGGCCGCGCTGGATGGCGCGCGCGACATCCTGTCGGAACAGTTTGGCGAAACCGCCGAGCTGCTCGGCAAAGTACGCGAGCACCTGTGGAGCCATGGCCTGGTCACCTCCTCCGTGATGGAAGGCAAGGAAGGCGCGGAAGAAGAGAAATTCCGCGATTACTACGAATACAGCGAAACCATCCGCACCATTCCGTCCCACCGCGCGCTGGCGCTGTTCCGCGGCCGCAATGCGGGCGTGCTGATGGTCAAGCTCGGCCTGGGCGAGGAACAGGACGCGATGGTGCCGCACCCGTGCGAAGGCATGATCGCGCGCCATGTCGGCATCCAGAACCAGAACCGCCCGGCTGACAAGTGGCTGGCCGATGTCTGCCGCTGGTGCTGGCGCGTCAAGGTGCAGCCGCACCTGGAAACCGAGCTGCTGACCCAGCTGCGTGAAACCGCGGAAAGTGAAGCCATCAAGGTGTTCGGCCGCAACCTGCACGAACTGCTGTTGGCCGCGCCGGCGGGTCCGAAGTCCGTGATGGGCATCGACCCGGGCATCCGCACCGGCTGCAAGGTGGCCGTGGTCGACGCCACCGGCAAGCTGATCGACACCGCCACCATCTACCCGCACGAGCCGCGCCGCGACTGGAACGGCTCGCTCGCCACGCTGGCGCGCATGGCCAAGCAGCACAATGTCATGCTGGTTTCGATCGGCAACGGCACCGCCAGCCGCGAAACCGACAAGCTGGTGCTGGACCTGATGAAGGCATTGCCCGAAGCCAAGCTGACCAAGATCGTGGTCAGCGAAGCCGGCGCCTCGGTGTACTCGGCATCGGAGCTGGCCGCCAAGGAATTCCCGGACCTCGACGTGTCGATTCGCGGCGCGGTCTCGATCGCGCGGCGCCTGCAGGATCCGCTGGCGGAACTCGTCAAGATCGATCCCAAGTCGATCGGCGTGGGCCAGTACCAGCATGACGTGAACCAGCGCGAGCTGGCCCGCGCGCTGGACGCCGTGGTGGAGGATTGCGTGAACGCCGTGGGCGTGGACGTGAATACCGCCTCGGCCCCGCTGCTGGCCCGCGTGTCCGGCCTGAACACGGTGCTGGCGCGCAATATCGTCGAGTACCGCGATGCCAACGGGGCCTTCCCCAATCGCGCTGCGCTGAAGAAGGTGCCGCGACTGGGTGACAAGACGTTCGAGCAGGCCGCGGGCTTCCTGCGCGTCAACGATGGCGACAACCCGCTGGACCGCTCCTCGGTCCACCCGGAAGCCTACCCGGTGGTCAAGCGGATCCTCGACCAGATCAAGAAGGGCCTGCCGGAAGTGATGGGCAATCGCGAAGCGCTGCGTGGCCTCTCGCCGACATCCTTCACGGATGAGACCTTCGGCCTGCCGACCGTGCGCGACATCCTGTCCGAACTGGAAAAGCCCGGCCGCGACCCGCGCCCCGAGTTCAAGACCGCCACCTTCCAGGACGGCGTGGAAGACATCAAGCACCTGCAGCCGGGCATGGTGCTCGAAGGCGTGGTCACCAACGTTGCCGCGTTTGGCGCGTTCGTCGATATCGGCGTGCATCAGGACGGACTGGTCCATATCTCCGCCCTGTCCACCAAGTTCATCAAGGATGCGCACGAGGCGGTCAAGGCTGGCCAGATCGTCAAGGTCAAGGTGATGGAAGTGGACGTCAAGCGCAACCGCATTGGCCTGACCATGCGGCTGGACGACGAACCCGGCCAGGGCCCGGTCCGCGCGGGCCAGACCGACCGCGGCAACGCGCCGCGCCAGGGTCAGGGCCAGCGGCCCGGCCAGGGCAAGGGGTTCGGCGGCAATCAGCGCCGCGATGAACCGTCAGGCGCCATGGCGGCAGCCTTCGCCAAGCTCAAGCGCTGAGCCTCGCGGGACCGACGTAAAAAAGCCCCTGTGCCATGTGCACAGGGGCTTTTTTACTTTCTGCGGGCCAGTGAGGCTATCCCAGCCGCTACTGCGGCATGCGAGCCGGGGGGTGCCGTCAGATTTCCACCTTGGTTCCAAGCTCAACTACACGGTTGGCTGGAATCTGGAAGAAGTCCGAGGGCTTGGCACCGTTCTGATGCATCCACGCGAACAGGCTTTCACGCCACATCGACATGCCCGGCAGCTTCGACGGAATCACCGATTCGCGGGCGATGAAGAATGAGGTTTCCATCAGCTCGAACTGCATGTTGAGCTTGCGCTGGGCCAGATCCAGCACCCGCTGCACATCCGGCGTTTCCTTGAAACCGTACTCGGACTTGAGGATGAACACGCCGCCGCCAAGATCCTTGCAGGTCAGGCGATGGTCATCGTCCACATAGGGCACGTCGCGCGTGACGAAGCTCAGGAACACCACGCGCTCATGCAGCACGCGGTTGTGCTTGAGGTTGTGAAGCAGCGAAACCGGTACGGACTCGGTGTTGCCGGTCAGGAACACGGCCGTGCCTTCGACCCGATGCGGCGGGTGCGCCAGCAGGCCACCGATAAACGGCTCGAGCGGAATGCCATCTTCCAGGCTGCGTGCGCGCAGCAGCTTGCGCCCGCTGTGCCAGGTCATCAGCAGGAAGAAGGCGGTGCCGCCCATCAGCAGCGGGAACCAGCCGCCCTCGGCGATCTTGAGCAGGTTGGCCGAGAAAAACGCCAGGTCAACCAGCAGGAAGGTCAGGCCAATCAGGGTCACCAGGATCGGGTTCCACTTCCACACGTTGCGCATGACCACGGCGGCCAGGAACGTGGTGATCACCATGGTGGTCGTCACCGCGATACCGTAGGCGGCCGCCAGGTTGTCGGACTTCTTGAAGGCCACCACCACGATCACCACCAGCACCAGCAGGAGCCAGTTGATGACCGGCAGGTAGATCTGGCCGATTTCAGCGTCCGAGGTATAGCGGATGCGCATGCGCGGCACAAAGCCCAGCTGGATAGCCTGGCTGGTCAGCGAGAAAGCACCGGAGATGACAGCCTGCGAGGCGATCACCGTGGCAAAGGTGGCCAGCAACACCATCGGCAGCAGCAAGGGTTGCGGCACCATCAGGTAAAACGGGTTGCTGATGGCTTCGGGGTTCTGCAGCAGCATCGCGCCCTGGCCGAAGTAGTTCAGCATCAGGCAAGGCATCACCACCGCGAACCAGCCCGTGCGGATCGGCCGGATGCCAAAGTGACCCATATCGGCGTACAGCGCTTCCGCGCCGGTCAGCACCAGGAACACCGAGCCAAGCACCACAAATGCCTGCAGCGAATGCTCCATCAGGAAGGTGACCGCGTAGTACGGGTTGACCGCCATCAGGATCGAGGGCACATGCATCATATGGTAGGCGCCCAGCGCGCCTAGCGCGGCGAACCACACCATCATGATGGGCCCGAACAGCTTGCCCACCGCGGCGGTGCCGCTGCGCTGGATCATGAACAAGGCCACCAGGATCACCAGCGTGATCGGTATGACGAAGTGCGACAGCCCGGGCGCAGCGATCTCCAGGCCCTCCACTGCGGACAGGACCGAGATCGCCGGGGTGATCACCGCATCGCCATAGAACATGCAGGCGCCGAAGATGCCGAACATCATCAGCAGCTTTGCCATGCGCGAGCGCGGTGCCGCGGTACGCAGCGCCAGCGCCATCAGGGCCAGGATGCCGCCCTCGCCGTCGTTATCGGCGCGCATGACGAACATCACGTACTTGAGCGAAACCACGATGATCATCGCCCAGAACAACATGGAGATGATCCCCATGACGGCGGCGTCGCTAAATGGGATGCCGTGCTCGGTGCTGAAGCACTCCTTCAGGGCGTACAACGGGCTGGTACCGATATCGCCGAAGACGACGCCGATCGCCCCGATCACCAGCGCACGCTTGCTGGGACTTTCGACGAAATAATGACTGGATGCGGGCTGGGTCATGGATAAGGGTAAGGTTGAAAGGCTCGCGCAACGGCATCGGCGCACGGATATGTGCGCCTGAGATGGCGCAACGGCACCGCGCCGCTATTGCATTGCACAAACGCGCGCCATTCTAGATGAAGTGCCGGGTGACGACCACTAGGGAGCATCCCGCCTTGAGGAACCTGCCTCGTGCTGGTGACGTGGCAAGCATGCGAGGGAAGTCCCGCCCGGTCAAGCGCTTGCGCGGGGTGGACCACCAAATCGCCCACGAATAGGGGGATACGCACGTTGCTGCACCGCCACAAACTGTGCACATTTAGTCACAATTGAACATGGATCGTGTGCGGATCAAACGCCAAGATAGCGATCCAGCAAGCCGGGTTGCACCGCCAGTTCGGCCGCAGGCCCGTTCATGACGACCATGCCCTTCTCCAGCACCACCACGCGATCGGCATTGGCCAGCACCGTGCGGTAGTTGCGATCCACCACCACGGATGCAATGCCGGTGGCGCGCACGGTGGCAATGACCTGCCAGATCTCGGCGACAATGCGTGGCGCCAGGCCTTCGGTCGCCTCATCGAGGATCAGGCAGTCCGGGTTGGTCATCAGGGCCCTGCCGATCGACAGCATCTGCTGCTCGCCGCCGGACAGTTGCTGCCCACCGTGGCCAAGGCGCTCCTTGAGGCGCGGGAACAGGTCCAGCACCCTTGCCTCGTCCCAGTCCATCCGGCCAGACGGCCCTTTGCGCGCCGCCATCAAGAGGTTCTCGCGCACTGAGAGATTGGGGAAGATGCCCCGTCCTTCGGGCACATAGGCCACGCCCAGGCGTGCCACTTCATACGGCTGCGCGCGGGAGACGTCGCGCCCGCCGGCGAGGATGGTGCCCTCGCGCTGCCGCACATGGCCCAGGAGAGTACGCAGCAGCGTGCTCTTGCCCATGCCGTTGCGCCCCAGCAAGCCCACGGTCTCGCCCGTGCCGACGCTGAAATCGATCCCGCGCAGGACGTGGCTGCTGCCATACCAGGCATGGACGCCGCGTGCGGCAATCATCTCGCTTGGCGCGCTCATGCTGCCTGCTCCCTATGCAGGGCCGCCTGGTGGGAGGCTGCCCCCTCCTCGTCCTTCTCAGCCTCCTCGCCCAGGTAAGCCTGCTGGACTTCGCGATTGACGCGGATCGCTTCGGGATCGCCAGAGGCGATCACAGTGCCGTTGACCATCACCGTGATCCGGTCCGCCACGGAGAACACCGCCTCCATGTCGTGCTCGACCAGCAGCACCGCGTGGCCATCGCGCAGCGAACGCAGCAGCGCAAGCATGCGTGCCGACTCCTCCGCGCCCATGCCGGCCAAAGGCTCATCCAGCAGCAGCACGGTGGGCTGGGTGGCCAGGCACATCGCCACCTCGAGCTGGCGCTTCTGGCCATGCGACAGCGCCGTGGCAACGGTATCCGCGCAGCCTGCCAGGCCGGCGCACTCCAAGGCTTCGTCGCCCAGCGCGCGGCTGGTGCGGCATCGCTGCGCGCCCTCCCACAGCCGCCAGGCCCGCTGCGCGCGCGACTGTGCCGCCAGGCGGCAGTTCTCGCGCACCGTCAGCGGCAGGAAGATATTGTTGCGCTGGTAGCTGCGGCCCACGCCTTCGCGCGCCAGGCGCGGCTGCGACCAGCCGGTCACGTCGCGCCCCTGCAATTGCAGCGCGCCAGACGATGGCGGCAGCTCGCCCGACAACATATTGATCAGCGTGGACTTGCCCGCGCCATTGGTGCCGATCACCGCGTGGATCTCATGCAAGGCCAGGTCCAGGTCCACGTCGCCCACCGCGGTGAGGCCGCCAAAGCGGCGAGTCAGCTTGCGGGCCGACAGGACCGGCGCAGGTACGACAGGTACAGGTGCGTTCATCGTGATCCTCCTTGGCGCCGGCGCGCGGCACCACGGGCCAGGCTGATCAGCCCATGCGGCAGCAAAGCCACCGCCAGGATGACAAAGCCGCCCATCAGCAACTGCCAGTGCTTGGTCAGCGTGCTGAACCACTCCGCGAGCAAGACGAAGGAGAAGGCCCCCAGCACCGCGCCCGCCAGGCTGCCGGCCCCGCCCAGGATCACCATCAGCATGGCGTTGCCGGACTGGTGCCAGGATGCGATCTCCGGATTGACGAAGCCGTACTGGATGGCATACAGGTAGCCGGCCAGGCCGGCAAAGGTGCCGGCCACCACGAAGGCGCCAAGCTGGTAGCGATAGGTGGCATAACCGGCAGCACGCATGCGCTGCTCGTTATGCTTGATGCCCACCAGCGCATGGCCGAAGCGCGAGCGCAGCACCACCGCCAGCCCGGCCACCGTGAGCACCAGCGCGCCAAGCACCAGCCAGTAGAAATGCGTGACGTCGTTGACGTCGAACGGGTGCGCCCCCAACAAGCCGAACTCCGGTCGGAAATAGATATAGGTACCGTCGCTGCCGCCCGCGATCTTGGTGTCGTGAAAGACGAAATACACCATCTGCGCGAATGCCAGCGTGACCATGATGAAATAGATGCCACGCGTGCGCAGCACCAGCGCGCCCACCACCAGCGCCAGCAGCGCGGCCGCGCCAAGCGCGCCCATCAGCAAAAGCCAGCCGTTGCCCGGACCGGCCTGCGGCGCCATCATCGCGGTGGCGTAGGCGGCCATGGCAAAGTAAGCCGCATGGCCCAAGCTGACCAGCCCGGTGTAGCCGATCAGCAACTGCAGCGACAGCGCGAAGATGGCCATGATCATGACCTTGCTGACCAGCTCGATGTAAAAACGCTGCCCGTCCGAGTTCAGCAGTAGCGGCAGCACCGCCAGCACCGCAAACGCGGCCAGCCAGCCCAGGCCGCCCAGCCAGGGCATGGGCTGGCTGCGCGCGCGCGCCGGCCCCTCCAATGCATTGGTATCGCTTGGCATATCCCTACCCCGCCTTGAACAAGCCCTGGGGTTTCCAGAGCAGGATGAGTGCCATCAGCAGGTAGACCAGCACGCCGGAGGCCTCCTGCCAGAACACCTTGCCGAACGTATCGACGAAACCCAGCAGCAGCGAGGCCACCATGGCCCCCTTGACCGAGCCGATGCCACCGATCACCACCACCACGAAGCACACGATCAGCACCTGGCTGCCCATGCCCGGATAGACCGAGGACACCGGCGCGGCGATCATGCCGGCCAGCACCGCCAGGGCCACGCCCAGCGCAAACACGAAGCGGTACAGCACCGTGACGTTGATGCCCAGCGACTGCACCATCTCGCGATTGGTGGCGCCGGCGCGAATCATCATGCCAAGGCGCGTGCGGCGGATGACCAGGTACATGGCCGCGGCCACCAGCAGGCAGATCGCGGAGATAAACAGGCGATAGACCGGATAGGTCATGTCATTGCCGATCGGCAGGGCCCAGTCGAGCATGGCCGGCACGGTCACGCCATGTACGTCGTCGTCCACCAGGATGCTGCGCAGTTCCTCGAACACAAGGATGAGCCCGTAGGTCATCAGCACCTGCTGCAGATGCTCGCGCTCGTAGAGATAGCTGAAGAACACCCATTCCAGCACGTAGCCGAACGCCACCGCCAGCACGATGCCCAGCGGAATGGCGATCAGCAGGCTGCCGGTCAGCCCGGCCAGCGTGAAAGCCAGGTAGGCGCCCAGCATGTAGAAGCTGCCGTGGGCGAGGTTGATCACGCCCATGATGCCGAAGATCAACGTCAGGCCGCTCGCGACAAGAAAGAGCAATAGGCCGTACTGGATGCTATTGAGGCACTGAATGAAGAAGGAAACGATATCCATGGATATCCATGCGGCAAAGCGGCAACTCGGTTGCGGTATGCGGCCCGGCTGGCGCCGGGCCGGACTTCGGCACGGCGCCTTGGCGGCGGCGGGCCACGGCGACTACCCGCTCAGAGCCGGCAGCCGCGCGCCGGATCGGCCAACGCCTTCACTGCAACGGCGCCCAGCTTGTTCTCCCGGCCATCGACTTTGCGCAGGTAGAAATCCTGCACCGGATTGTGGGCCTTCGAGAGCGTGAAAGTCCCGCGCGGGCTATCGACCTTGGTCTGCTCCATCGCCTTGATGACCTCGGCCTTCTTGCTCATGTCGCCCTTGACCGCGCCGGCGCCTGCGGCCAGCAACTGCGCGGCGTCGTAGCCCTGCACGGCGTACACGTCGGGCTGCAGCTTGTAGGCCTTGGCGTATTCCAGGCGGAAGCTCTTGTCGCGCGGGTTGGGCAGGCCATCGGCATAGTGCAGCGTGGTTTCGATGCCTTGCGCCGCGGCGCCCTGTGCTTCCAGCGTGCCGTCGGTGAGGAAGCCCGACGCGTAGAGCGGAATCTTGTCCTTGAGGCCCGCCGCGGCCCAGTCCTTGACGAATTTCACGGCGCCGCCGCCGGCGAAGAACACGAAGACCGCATCGGGCTTGATCGATGCGACCTCGGTGATCAACGCCTGGAATTCCACGTTGGGGAACGGCAGGCTCAACTCCTTCACCACCTTGCCGCCCTTGGCCTCGAAGGCTTCCTTGAAGCCCTTGACCGACTGCTCGCCGGCCGCGTATTTCCACGTCAGCGTGACCACCTTCTTCATGCCGCGCTCGGCCAGCACATGGCCCATGGCGTAGCCCGGCTGCCAGTTCGAAAACGAGGAGCGGAAGATATTGGGGCCGCACAGCGGGCCGGTGGCTTCATCCACACCCGCATTGGGAATGATCAGCAGCGTGTTGTTTTCCTTGGCCACCTTGACGATGCCCATCTGCACGCCCGAGTGCACCGTGCCCACCACCACGTCGACCTGGTCGCGCTTGATCAGCTTGGTGGCGTTCTCCGGCGACTTGGCCGGATCGGACTCGTCGTCCACCTTGAAGTACTCGATCTCACGCCCGCCCAGCTTGCCGCCCTGCTCCTGCACGTACATCTTGAAGCCATTCTCGATGGCGTTGCCCAGCGACGCATAGGTGCCCGTGTAAGGCAGCATGAAGCCAACCTTGATCTTGCCGGTGCCCTGGGCATTGGCGCCCGCGGCAAAGGCAAGGGATGCAGCGATGGCTAGGCATGCGGGGGCCAGCCCGCGCGATGTGAAGCGATGCATGGATGTCTCCTGGTGGTCAAGCCGACTTCCGTCGCCTGGGCCGGCATCGCCAGCCTGCGGGACTCCCATCCGTGCGCGGCATTCGCAGACCTCGCGAGCTGCCGGACGGGGGGGAACTGCAGGCCAACGCGCAGGGGGCGCGGAATTATTTTAGGTATGAAGTATGTGCCGTTATAAACCTGACTGCCGCGTCCGTCAACGGCCCGGGCTGGTCGCGGTGAGGCGAGTGGCCGCATCGCGGGAGTTTAAGCAGGACGGTTTGTGGCGCATATCGATGGATACCCTCAATCTGCGCCATGGTGCCGTATTCATCGTCCTCGCCTTGCACCGCCAGCACGGGACATTGGATCTGCGACAGCAGCGGATGCAGGTCGAAGGCGCGGAACGCGGGATCGAGCCAGATATCGTTCCAACCCCAGAAGGCGGAATCCACATCGTCGTGATGGCGCGCCAGCTTGCTGCGCAGGTCCGCCTGCAGATAGGCCTCGCGGGCGGCCCGGATGCTGCTCACCGAGATATCCTCCACCAGGATGTGCGGCGCCAGCACGGTGATGCCATCGACCGCCTGAGGGAAACTCGCGGCATGTATCAGCGCGATCGAGCCGCCGTCGCTGTGGCCGAACAGCCAGGGCTTGCCACGTTTGCGTCCCGGCCCGATCTCGAGTGTGTCGAACAGCGCCGGCAGTGCCTCGCGCGCCTGGCGATGCATGTAGTCGACGCCCCACTTTTCCGGGGCGGGACGCGGGGTGGAGCGCCCATAGCCATAACGCGACAGCACCAGCCCGCGAAAGTCTCCAGCCTCGCACAGCGCGGCGGGATAGTCGCGCCACATGCTGATCGAACCCAGCCCCTCGTGCAGGAAGACCACCAGCGGGCGCTCCTGCCGCTGCGGCCGCAGCCACTGGATCTCTACCTGGATACGGCGGCCGTCGAACGGAATTTCCACCAATTCGCTTTGCATGCCCTTGCCCTTCATCATCGGTCTGTCGTCGCCGGCGCGATTGCCGACTCCGGAGCCGCGCCATCGGCAGCCGCGTGCGCAGCCTGCTCACGCTGGCGCAGCCGGAAGCGCTGGATCTTGCCGGTGGCCGTCTTCGGCAGTTCAGCCACGCACTCGATCTGGCGCGGATACTTATACGGGGCCAGCCGCGACTTGACGAACGCCTGCAGCTCGGCCGCCATGCCCTCATGCCAGGACTGGCCGGGGCGCAGCACCACGAAGGCTTTCGGCTTGACCAGTTCGTCGGCATCGGCCACGCCGATCACCGCTGCCTCCAGCACGGCCGGATGCAAGGCCAGCACGGCCTCGACCTCGAATGGCGATACATAGATGCCGCCCACCTTGAGCATATCGTCGCTGCGCCCGGCGTAGATGAAATAGCCATCCGCATCCTGCTGGTACTTGTCGCCGCTGCGGGTCCATTCGCCCACGAAGGTGTCGCGGGTCTTGTCGCGGTTGCCCCAGTACATCAGCGCGGCGCTCGGGCCCTTGATAAAGAGGTCGCCAATCTCGCCCTGCGCGCAGGGCTGGCCCGCTTCATCCAGCAGCCTCAGCGCGTAGCCGGGCACCGGCTTGCCGGTGGTGCCGTAGCGCACGTCGCCGGGACGGTTCGACAGGAAGATGTGCAACATCTCGGTGGAGCCAATGCCGTCGAGGATGTCGCAGCCAAAATGCGCGCGGAAACGATCACCGATATCCTTGGGCAGTGCCTCGCCCGCCGACGTGCAAACGCGCAGCGCAACCTCCGGCCGACGCGGCAGGTCGCCCGCGGCCAGCATGCCGGCATATAACGTGGGCACGCCGCAGAAAACCGTCGGGCGCTGCTCGCGCAGCCGGCGGAACACCGCTTGCGGCGTGGGACGTTCGGCCATCAACACGGTGGTGGCGCCAACGGCAAGCGGAAACGTCAGCGCATTGCCCAGGCCGTAGGCGAAGAACAGCTTCGCCGCGGAAAAAACCACGTCGTCTTCACGCAGGCCAAGCACCTGGCGCGCATAGAGATCGGCGGTATGGAACAGGTTGCCATGCGTGTGCACGGTGCCCTTTGGGCGCCCCGTGGAGCCGGACGAATACAGCCAGAAGGCGATGTCGTCCGGCCGTGTGGCGGCAGCGCCTTCCAGCGCCATGCCCTGCCCGGCCATCTCGGCCACGCTCGGCCCCGGGCCGGCACTGCCGGCATCCGGTGCGGCGAGGATCAGCGCGGGCGCGGTGCCAGCTTTGCCGATGGCATCGCGCATGACGCTGGCCAGCGGTGCCGAGACCACGACCGCGCGCGCGCCGCTGTGGTCCAGCATGTAGGCGTAGTCGTCGACGGTCAGCAGCGTGTTGACGGCCACGGGCACCACGCCGGCGAGCAGGCAGCCGAGGAACACCGTGGGGAAATCGATGGTGTCCAGCGCGCACAGCAGCAGGCGCTCCTCGGGGCGGATCCCGGCATGCAGCAGGGCGGCGGCAAAGCGCCGGCATCGCTGGTCCAGCGCGGCAAAGCTGAGCAGGCCGGCATCGTCCACATAGGCGACCTTGTCGGCGCGGCCTGCCGCCAGGTTGCGCGACAGCAAGTCGGCGGCGGCGTTGTAGCGGGCCGGCAGTACGGAAATGGCCGCCGCTGTAGCGGCATGAGTCGCATCGGCCGCCGGGGACGGGGATGCAATGGGGGGCGTCATGTCTCCACTCCTCGATGCCGTCCCCGGGGTCGCACTTCGCCGTGGGAACGGAGTCAGGTTTGTCGTGATTTTTTGTTTTTTCTTGACCTGCATTTGTCGATGCATTTTATTGCATATCGCCTATTATGCAAGCAGAGAAATGCACTATATGACACGAAGGCCGCGTCCCTTATAATCGCAACCCCGATCCTGGCCCCAACCGCTCCCATTCCCTATCCAAACCCGCCCGCCATGCGCCGCGACCCAGACCCACTGCTGGCCCCCGATTCCTCCGACGCCCGCCCTGCCGGCGAGCGCGATCCCTACCTGACGCAACTCGGCGAGCGCATCCGCTCGCTGCGCGCGGCGCGGGGCATGTCGCGCAAGGACCTCGCGCGCGGCGCGGAGGTGTCCGAGCGCTACCTCGCCAACCTGGAGACCGGCACCGGCAATGCGTCCGTGCTGCTGCTGCGCCAGGTGGCGCGCGCGCTGGATGTGCCGCTGCCGGTGGTGCTGGCGGAGATGGAGACCCAGCACGCTGCTGGTGGCCAGCCTGCCTCGGAGTTCTCGCAGCTGGTGCAGTGGCTGGCGCAACTGCCCGCGGCCGACCTGTCACGCGTGCGCGAGGCTTGCCGCCATGCCCTGGCGCCCTCCGCCTCCCATGACGCGCGCCATCGCCGCATTACGCTGATCGGGCTGCGCGGCGCCGGCAAATCCACACTCGGGCGGGCGCTGGCCGCGGCCATGGAAGTGCCCTTCGTCGAGCTCAACGGTGTCATAGAGCAGGAAGCCGGTGCCAGCCTGGCCGAAATCCACTCCCTCTACGGGCAGGCCGCCTACCGCCGCTACGAGATGCGCGCACTTGAACGCGTGCTGCGGGAGAACGACCGCATGGTGCTGGCCACACCCGGGAGCCTGGTCTCGGAGCCCTCCACCTTCAACCTGCTGCTGGCACGCTGCTACACAGTCTGGGTAAAGACCTCGCCCGAGGAACACATGGCACGAGTGGTAGCGCAGGGCGACATGCGCCCGATGGAAGGCAACCGTGAAGCCATGGACGATCTGCGCCGGATCCTGCTGGCGCGCACTCCGCTGTACTCCCGCGCGGACGTGACGATCGACACCAGCGGCCAGGATCCCACCACCTCCCTGCAGGCTTTGCGCGCCCATCTTCGCGTGATTGGCGCGTGATTGGTACCTGTTTGGCGCCTGAACATCGAGCAAGGATTGCGTCGGCCAGATTTGTGCACTATATTTCATCACAAGGGATGATCGACAATATAATGCATAAAGGAGACCACGATGTCCGCCCCGGCCACTCCCACCGCCACGACGATTGAGCAAGCCCCCGTCACCTTTGAGCGCGACCCCGCGCAGTACCGCCACTGGAAACTGACGTTCGCGGGCCCGGTGGCCACGCTGTCCATGGATGTCGACGAAGACGGCGGCCTGCGCCCCGGCTATGCCCTCAAGCTGAACTCCTACGACCTCGGCGTGGACATCGAACTGCACGACGCCGTGCAGCGCATCCGCTTCGAGCACCCGGAAGTGCGCACCGTGGTCCTCACCAGCGCCAAGGACCGCATTTTCTGCTCAGGCGCCAACATCTTCATGCTCGGCAAGTCATCGCACGCCTGGAAGGTGAACTTCTGCAAGTTCACCAACGAAACCCGCAATGGCATCGAGGACGCCAGCCGCCACTCTGGCCTGAAGTTCATCGCGGCCTGCAACGGCACCACCGCCGGCGGCGGCTATGAGCTGGCCCTGGCCTGTGACGAGATCGTGCTGGTCGACGACCGTTCCTCCGCCGTCAGCCTGCCCGAAGTGCCGCTGCTGGGCGTGCTGCCTGGCACCGGCGGGCTCACGCGCATCACCGACAAGCGCCGGGTGCGGCGCGACCACGCCGACATCTTCTGCACCACCACCGAGGGCGTGCGTGGGCAGCGGGCGCACGACTGGAAACTGGTCGATGCCGTGGTCAAGCCGGCGCGCTTCGCGGAACATGTGCAACAGCGCGCGCTTGCGCTTGCCGCGCAGAGCGACCGGCCCGCCGGCCAGGATGGCGTGAAGCTCACGCCACTGTCGCGCAGCCAGGATGCGCACGGATACCGCTATGAAACGGTCCAGGTGCATATCGACCCGCATGCCCGCAAGGCCACGCTGACGGTCTTCGGCCCGACCAAGCACCAGCCGCAGGCGCTGGCCGCGATCCTTGCCGCCGGCGCCGACTGGTGGCCGCTGAAGATGGCGCGCGAGCTCGACGACGCCATCCTCACGCTGCGCGCCAACCATCTCGACATTGGCATGTGGATCCTCAAGACCGAAGGCGATCCCCATCAGGTGCTGGCCACCGATGCGCTGCTGGATGCGCATGCCGGGCACTGGTTCGTGCGCGAAACCATCGGCATGCTGCGCCGCACGCTGGCGCGCCTGGAGGTGTCGTCGCGCACGCTGTTTGCGCTGATCGAGCCGGACTCCTGCTTTGCCGGCACGTTGCTAGAGCTGGCCCTGGCCGCCGACCGCAGCTACATGCTGCACCTGCCCGACGCGCCGGACGATGCACCGCGCGTGTTCGCCAGCGCCGCCAACTTCGGCCGCTATCCGGCCGTCAACGGGCTGACCCGGCTGGCCGCGCGTTTCTACCAGGACGAGGTGGCGGTCCAGGCCGTGCAGGACCATATCGGCGCGCCGCTCGACGCCATCAACGCCGCCTCGCTCGGCCTCGTCACCGCCACGCCCGACGACATCGACTGGGAAGACGAGATCCGCATTGCCATCGAGGAGCGCGCCAGCCTGTCGCCGGACGCCTTGACGGGACTCGAAGCCAACCTGCGCTTCGGGCCGGTGGAGACCATGGAGACCCGCATCTTTGGCCGCCTCACCGCCTGGCAGAACTGGATCTTCAACCGGCCAAATGCGGTGGGCGAGCAAGGCGCGCTCAAGGTGTTCGGCTCGGGCAACAACGCCCGCTTCGACTGGGACCGCGTCTGAGCCCGTTTGCCCATCCGGGCCAGCCGTCCGCGCAACAAGAAACAAAAAACAAGAAACAAGACAAGGAGACAACCCCGTGAGCATCGACTACAGCCAGAAGATCCCGAACAACGTCAACCTGTCCGACGACCGCGCGCTGCAACGCGCGCTCGAGCACTGGCAGCCCGCCTTTCTCGACTGGTGGCGCGACATGGGACCCGAAGGCTCGCACCAGCACGATGTCTACCTGCGCACGGCGGTCTCGGTCGATCCTTCCGGCTGGGCGCATTTCGACCACGTCAAGATGCCCGACTATCGCTGGGGCATCTTCCTCCAGCCCGCCGACCCTGCACGCCGCATTCATTTCGGCGAGCACAAGGGCGAAGCGGCCTGGCAGGAAGTGCCGGGCGAGCATCGCGCCAACCTGCGGCGCATCATCGTCACCCAGGGCGACACCGAGCCGGCCTCGGTGGAGCAGCAACGCCACCTGGGCATGACCTGCCCCTCGCTCTACGACCTGCGCAACCTGTTCCAGGTCAATGTGGAAGAAGGCCGCCACCTGTGGGCCATGGTGTACCTGCTGCATCGCCATTTTGGGCGCGACGGGCGCGAAGAGGCCGAGGCGCTGCTGGGACGGCGTTCCGGCGACGAGGACAACCCGCGCATCCTGGGCGCCTTCAATGAGCGCACGCCCGACTGGCTGGCCTTCTTCATGTTCACCCACTTCACCGACCGCGACGGCAAGTTCCAGCTCTGCGCGCTGGCCGAATCCAGCTTCGACCCGCTGGCGCGCACCACGCGCTTCATGCTGACCGAAGAAGCCCACCACATGTTCGTCGGCGAGTCCGGCATCTCCCGCGTGATCCAGCGCACCTGCGAAGTCATGCGCGAGCGCGACATCCAGGATCCCGCGGACGTGCGTGCTGCTGGCGTGATCGATCTCGATACCATCCAGCGCTACCTCAACTTCCACTACAGCGTGACCATCGACCTGTTCGGCGCCGACCAGTCGTCCAACGCCGCCACTTTCTACAGCGCCGGGCTCAAGGGCCGCTTCGAGGAAGGCAAGCGTGGCGACGACCACGTGCTCAAGGGCGAGGTGTACCGCATCCTCGACGTCACCGACGGCCGCCTGGGCGAGCGTGAGGTGCCCATGCTCAACGCGCTCAACGAGGTGCTGCGCGACGACTACGTCAAGGACACGCTCGGCGGCGTGGCGCGCTGGAACAAGGTGATCGAAAAGCACGGCATCGCATTCCGCATGACAGTGCCGCACAAGGCATTCAACCGCAAGATCGGCAGCCTGGCCAACGTCCATGTCTCGCCGGCTGGCGAACTGCTCACCGAAGCGCAATGGCAGGCCGGCGAGCGCGAGTGGCTGGCAACCGACGAGGACCGCGCCTTCGTGGCCTCGCTGATGGGCCGGGTCACCGAGCCCGGCAAGTACGCCAACTGGATCGCTCCGCCGGTGGTGGGCGTCAACCGCCAGCCGATGGATTTCGAGTACGTGCGCTTCAACTGACCCTGACCAGCCCGGACTGACCCACGGGCAACATGCGGCGCAGCACCGGCGACAGACCGGCCGCGCGCCAAGGAGACCAAAGAGATGGGCGCCCCCGACATCATCAAGCAGCACCTGATCGACCCCGAGATCTGCATCCGCTGCAACACCTGCGAAGACACCTGCCCGATCGACGCGATCACCCATGACGACCGCAACTACGTGGTCAGGGCCGACGTGTGCAACGGCTGCGGCGCCTGCCTGGGGCCGTGCCCCACCGGCGCGATCGACAACTGGCGCACGATGCTCAAAAGCGCGGCCTATCCGATCGAGGCGCAGTTGCTATGGGACGAACTCCCCGCCAGCCTGCCCTTGCCGGCGGACGCGGGGCTCGATAGCGCGCCGGATCCGGCTTCACCGCCGCAGACCGGGCAGGAGCCGCAAACCCAGCAGGTGGAAACCAGCCGGCATACCTCGCCCAAGGCGCCGTGGTCGGCGGCGCATCCGTATGTCAACCTGCACGGCGTGCGCGCCCCCGTCACCGCCACCGTGGCCGGCAACTACCGCCTGACCGCCGACGACGCATCGAGCGATGTGCATCACATCGTGCTGGATTTCGGGCAGCACTATTTCCCGGTGCTGGAAGGCCAGGCCATCGGCATCGTGCCGCCCGGCACCGACGCCAACGGCAAGCCGCACTACATCCGCATGTACTCGATCGCCAGCCCGCGCGACGGCGAGCGGCCGGGCTACAACAACCTGGCGCTCACCGTGAAGCGCGTCGAGCAGGATCATGACGGGCAGCCTGTGCGCGGCGTGGCATCCAACTTCCTGTGCGATCTCGCGCGCGGCGACGAAGTGCGCGTGGTCGGCCCGTTCGGCACCACCTTCCTGATGCCCAACCACCGTGAAGCCAGCGTGATGATGATCTGCACCGGCACCGGCTCGGCCCCGATGCGCGCCATGACGGAGCACATGCGGCGCAACGTCGAGCAATTCGACGGACAGCGCCTGTTGTTCTTCGGCGCCCGCAACGCGCGGGAACTACCCTACTTCGGCCCGTTGATGAAACTGCCGCCGAGCTTCCTCGATATCCATCTCGCCTTCTCGCGCGATCCCGGCCAGCCCCGACGCTATGTGCAGGACGCCATCCGCGAAGCCGGCGCCCGCGTGGCGGCGCTGCTCAACGACCCGCACGGCCATGTCTACATCTGCGGCCTCAAGGGAATGGAAGACGGGGTGCTGGCTGCGTTCGCAGAGGTCTGCGCCAGCACCGGGCTGGCCTGGGGTGAACTGGAGGTTGCCAT
This sequence comes from Cupriavidus sp. GW822-FHT02D05, assembly GCF_058802485.1. Lineage (NCBI taxonomy): Bacteria > Pseudomonadati > Pseudomonadota > Betaproteobacteria > Burkholderiales > Burkholderiaceae > Cupriavidus > Cupriavidus sp. GW822-FHT02D05. The sequence goes on from NZ_JBXAOE010000002.1 coordinate 214,459, forward strand.
GAAGACAGAGGGACGGCTGCATATCGAGACGTACTGAGACGTACTGAGACGTACTGAGACGTACTGAGACATACTGATCCGGCGGAAGGCCTCGCTCCGTTGCGCCCCACACCCTCGCAACGCAGAGCGCCGCAGAAATGTCGTATACAGGACAAGTGCGCATTCTGCAGTGGGCGAGGCCACCAAACCATGCGGATAAAGATGGTGTTTTCCCGCTTCCCTTACGAAACGAACCGCCTATAATGTTTCTGAAGAAACAGGAGCGAGGCGATGCAACCCAAGCAAGTCCCGGAGCATCTTCCTGCCGGCAGTCCGGACCCCGGCACCACCCTCACCAAGGCGGTCATGCGTGCAGCCGGCTTTCTTGGCATCAGCCAGGCAGGCGTGGCCAACGTGCTGGGCATCAGCACCGCCTCTGTGTCCCGAATGGCTTCCGGGGGCTATGTGCTCGATGCGCATCGCAAGGAATGGGAGTTCGGCGTGCTGTTCGTGCGCCTGTTCCGCTCGCTCGACGCCATCCTCGGCCACAGCGACCAGGCCCGCCTCTGGCTGGCCAACGAAAACCTGGCGTTGGGTGGCAAGCCGCTCGACCTGATCCGCACAACAGAGGGCCTGGTACGTGTCGTTCACTATCTGGATGCCACCCGCGGTCGCGTCTGAGCGCAAGCCGTTTGCGCTCACGCTCTGGCGCGCGGTTGAGGCCCAGCATGTGGTATCGACCATGCCGCTGGTCGACAGCCTGGAGGAGCAGGCCGTGCTGGAAGCCGTGCTGGACGCCGGCAAGCCCGCGGTGCCCGCCGACGCACGCCACCTGCACTACCTTCTGTTCACGCCCTTTCGCTACCCGCCCTCGCCCTGGGGCTCGCGCTTTCGCGCCGAGCAGGATCCTGGCGTGTTCTACGGCGCGGACGATATTCGCACCGCCTGCGCGGAACTGGGCTACTGGCGCTGGCGCTTCCTGCTCGACAGCCCGGCGCTGCCCCGCATCGACGCCCGGCCCCATACCTTGTTCCAGGTGAGCGTGCGCACCGAAGGCATCGCGCTCGACGCCCCGCCCTTTGCCGAAGACGCAACGAAGTGGACCGATCCCGACCACTATGATGCCTGCCAGGCCTTGGCCCGCACGGCCCGGGAAGCTGGCCTCGGCATGATCCGCTACACCTCGGTGCGCGACCCGGAGCACGGCGCCTGCGCCGCACTGCTAACCCCGCGCGCCTTCGCCGAACCCCAGCCACGCGTCACCACCACCTGGATGCTGACCGTGCGGCCTGACCGCGTCATCTGGCAACGCGACGACCTGCTGCAGCGGGACAGCTTCCAGTTTGCCGCCAGCGTCTGGCAGCGCAGCAAGGCCAGTCCCGCCCCTGCCTGAACCCCCGCGCGCCATTGCGGCCGCGATCCTTATCGGGGCGAGTTCTTGCGCCCTTCGCCATTCTGGCGCAATTGGCTGTTGCACCGCGGTAGGATTTGCCTTATAATCTTTTTCTTCGACGGACGCGGGGTGGAGCAGTTGGCAGCTCGTCGGGCTCATAACCCGAAGGTCGCAGGTTCAAGTCCTGCCCCCGCAACCAAACGCCTGCATGCCAATGCAGTCACGGTCGAATGCAAAGCAAACCAACGCCCCAACGCCCAATTCCGGGCGTTTTTTGTTTTGTGCGCCGGGTGCTCGACTTCGGTGCGGTCCCGCGCGCTAGCCCACCCCAAACTCGCACCCCACCCCCGGCAGCCCCCATCGGCGGTGATACACTTTCGCCATTCCTCCCGGACGCCCCTCATGAAATTCTGCTCGAACTGCGGCCATGCGGTCGTGCTGCGCATCCCTGAAGGCGACTCGCGCCTGCGTTCAGTGTGCGACAACTGCAGCACCATCCACTACGTCAACCCGCGCAATGTGGTCGGCACCATTCCCGTGTGGGAGGACAAGGTCCTGCTGTGCAAGCGCGCCATCGAGCCGCGCTACGGCTTCTGGACGCTGCCGGCCGGCTTCATGGAGATCGGCGAGACCACCGCGCAGGGCGCCGCGCGCGAGACGCTGGAGGAGGCCGGGGCACGGGTGCAGGTCGGCGAACTGTTCTCGATCCTGAATGTGCCGCATGTGCATCAGGTGCACATGTTCTACCTGGCAACGCTGGAAGACCTGGACATCTCGGCGGGCGAGGAAAGCCTGGAGGTAAAGCTGGTCGAGGAAGCCGACGTACCCTGGGACGAACTGGCCTTCCCCACCGTAATCCATTCGTTGCGCTGCTTCTTCGCGGATCGCGCGGCGGGACGGCTAGCCGACGGCACCTTCCGCCTGCACAGCCTGGATATCGACAAGCCGATGCGCCCGCTGACCACCCGGGCCACGGTCGAACCCTGAACCCGGGCACGTTGCCCGCACTGCCCGCATGATCACCTGGCTGGATCCGCATGATCCGTTCCCGCCGGTCGAGCGTGCGCTCGGCCCGGGCTCCGACGCGCCCGGCCTGCTTGCGGCCAGCCGCGAGCTGTCGGCGCAGCGCCTGCTGCTGGCTTACCGCCAAGGCATCTTTCCCTGGTATGCCGAAGGCCAGCCGGTGCTGTGGTGGAGCACCGATCCCCGCATGGTGCTGCCGCCGCAGGCGCTGCGCGTTTCCAGCACCTTTCGCAAGACCCTCAAGCGCGTGCTGCGCGACCCCGACTGGGAAGTCCGCGTCGACGACGACTTTATCGCCGTCATGCAGGCCTGCGCCGAAACCCCGCGCGATGGCCAGCATGGCACCTGGATCACCGAGGACATCATCACCGCCTATGGCGCACTCCACCGCAATGGCCTGGCGCATTGCGTGGAGACCTGGTACCAGGGCGAGCGCGCGGGTGGCCTGTACGGCGTGGCGCTCGGGCGGATGTTCTATGGCGAATCGATGTTCGCGCGGCGCACCGATGCCTCCAAGATCGCCCTGGCCGCGCTGTGCGCGTTCCTCGGCAGCCACGGCGTGGCGATGATAGACTGCCAGCAGGAAACCGATCATCTGGCTTCGCTCGGGGCGAGCCCCATCCCGCGTGCGGAGTTCGCGGCCCATATCCGCATTGCCACCCGCCAGCCGGATATCGTGCCGTGGGGTTTTGACAAGACGGTGCTGCAGAGATGGACTCAGGTGCAGCCGTAGGGCGCACCGCATTGGCCACTCGCCGCAAGGCCTGGTCGCTGCGCCATCGGCTTTCCCGCGTTGCTGTTTCATCCCTGGCCGTTGCAGACACATGAGCAAGCTAAAGGAACTCCCCCTTTCCGCGTTGCAGTTTTACGCTACGGCACCCTACGCTTGCAGCTACCTCGATGGCCGCATGGCGCGCTCTCAGGTGGCCACGCCCGCCCACCTGATCAATGCCGATGTCTATTCGCGGCTGGTGCGCGCCGGCTTCCGGCGCAGCGGCATCTTTACCTACCGCCCCTATTGCGATGAATGCCACGCCTGCACGCCGTGCCGCGTGGTGGTCGACCAGTTCCGCCCTGACCGCAGCCAGCGCCGGGCCTGGCGCCAGCACGGCAGCCTGCAGGCGCTGGTGGCGCCGCTCACCTACGTGGAAGAGCATTATTCGCTCTACCTGCTGTACCAGTCGATGCGCCACGCCGGCGGCGGCATGGACCAGGACAGCCGCGACCAGTACGAGCAGTTCCTGCTGCAAAGCCGGGTCAATTCGCGGCTGGTGGAATTCCGCGAGCCGCCGGGCTCGGCCGAGGCCGGGCGGCTGCGCATGGTCAGCATGATCGATGTGCTCGACGATGGCCTGTCCTCGGTCTACACCTTCTACGACCCGCTGGAGGTGCACGCCAGCTACGGCACCTATAACATCCTGTGGCAGATCCAACAGGCCCGCGAACTCGCCCTGCCACACCTGTACCTGGGCTACTGGATCGCCGATAGCCGAAAAATGGCCTATAAGGCGCGCTACCAGCCGCTGCAGGTGCTGACCGCAAACCAGTGGCGCGCGTTCGATGCGGCGCCGGCGTCGCTGCGGGATGCGGCACCCGCCGTGACATCGCCCACCGCTGTGCCCGTCGTGCCGCCGCAGCCTGGCGACGAAGCCCCGGAAAACAGCCTGTAGCGGACAGCCTGCGCAAGTCATGCCCGCGCCAGCGGCGCAGTACCCGATCCGGCCCAACCGTTACAATGCCGCCTTGGTCCCGACTTCCAAGCTGATTCCCTGTGCTGAACGCGCTCTACCCCCTGTTTCGCCCCGCCCTGTTCTCGATGGATGCGGAGGACGCTCACCATTTCACCCTCAACAACCTGCTCCGCGCCAAGCGCATGGGGCTGGCGGGCTGCATCGGCAATACCATCGCCGATGACCCGCGCACGGTGATGGGCGTGCGCTTCCCCAACCCGGTTGGCCTGGCCGCCGGGCTCGACAAGGATGGCGCCTACATCGACGGGCTGGCCGCCTTCGGCTTCGGCTTTATCGAGGTAGGCACCGTAACGCCGCGCCCGCAGGCGGGCAACCCGCGGCCGCGCATGTTCCGCCTGCCGCAGGCGGATGCGCTGATCAACCGCATGGGCTTCAACAACGGCGGCGTGGATGCCTTTATCGCCAATGTGAACGCGTCGCGCTGGAAGGCCGAAGGCGGCGTGCTGGGCCTGAACATCGGAAAGAATGCCGATACGCCGATCGAGCACGCGGTGGACGACTACCTGCACTGCCTGGAACGGGTCTACCCGCACGCCAGCTACGTCACCGTCAATATCTCCTCGCCGAACACCAAGAACCTGCGCCAGCTGCAGGGCGCCAGCGAGCTCGACCACCTGCTCTCCACGCTCAAGGACGCACAGCAGCGCCTGGCCGACAAGTACAAGCGCTACGTGCCGCTCGCGCTCAAGATCGCGCCGGACCTCGATGCCGACCAGATCGGCAATATCGGCGATGCGCTGGTCCGCCACCGGATCGACGGCGTGATCGCCACCAACACCACGATCGCCCGCGACGCCGTCAAGGGCCTGCCGCACGGCGAGGAAGCCGGCGGCCTGTCGGGCCGGCCGGTGTTCGAATCCTCCACGCGCGTGGTCAAGAGCCTGCGCGCGGTGGTTGGGGACGCGGTGCCCATCGTAGGCGTGGGCGGCATCTTCAGCGGTGCCGATGCGCAAGCCAAGATCGCGGCCGGCGCGCAACTGGTGCAGGTGTACAGCGGGCTGATCTACCGCGGCCCGGTGCTGGTCAAGGAATGCGCCGCCGCGCTGCGCGCCTGACGGCCCCGGCCCAAACCCGTTTTTTGCGCCTTATCACCCCAGCCTCACAAGGATAGCCATGGAAACCACCCGTCTTGGCCGCAGCGACCTGCAGGTTTCGCGCATCTGCCTGGGCACCATGACCTTCGGCGAGCAGAACACCGAAGCCGAAGGCCACAGCCAGCTCGACTACGCGGTGTCGCGCGGCATCAACTTCATCGACACCGCAGAGATGTACCCGGTCAAGCCGCGTGCCGAGACCTATGGCAGCACCGAGCGCATCGTCGGCACCTGGCTCAAGCGCCAGCAGCGTGAGCGCGTCGTGCTGGCCACCAAGGTGGCGGGCCCGGCGCGCATGCCGTGGATCCGCAATGGTGGCGACCTGACCCCGGACAGCATCCGCGCGGCGGTGGACGCCTCGCTGGCGCGCCTGCAGACCGATTACATCGACCTGTACCAGATCCACTGGCCCGCTCGCAACGCGCCCATCTTCGGGCAAAAGCAGTTCGATCCGGCCAATGAGCGCGAGTGCGCCTCGATCCAGGCGCAGCTCGAAGCCATGGGCGAGCTGGTGCGCGCGGGCAAGATCCGCTATGTCGGCGTGTCCAACGAAACGCCGTGGGGCGTGGCCGAGTTCGTCAAGCAGGCGGAGCTGCACGGCCTGCCGCGCATCGCCACCATCCAGAACCCGTACAACCTGCTCAACCGCAGCTTCGAGCAGGGCCTGGACGAGGCGTGCTTTCGCACCGACGTGAGCCTGCTGGTATACAGCCCGCTGGCCTTTGGCCAGCTCACCGGCAAGTACCTCGGCGGCGACCTCGCCCACCCCGTGTTTGACGCGCAGGCCAAGGGCCGCCTGACGCGCTTCCCGCCCGACTGGAGCCCGCGCTACCTGCGCCCGGAAAGCCTGGCCGCGGCAGCCCGCTATGTGACGCTGGCACGCGAGCACGGCCTCTCGCCGGCAACGCTGGCGCTGGCCTGGAGCTACTCGCGCTGGTTCGCGGCGAGCACCATCATCGGCGCCACCTCGCTGGAACAACTGCGCGAGAACATCGATGCCTGGCAAACGCCGCTGCCTGAGGCGATCACCGCGGCCATCGCCCGCATCCACGCCGAAATCCACAATCCGGCGCAGTAACGTTTCCGCGTTCCAGGCACCAGCGACGGTGCGCCGCCCGGCGCCGCCCATGGCGCGCTCCGGGCCTGCCGTTTTCCCCTACTGACGCACTGGAACAGGGCAAAACCGGGCAAATTTCGCCTCGAAAATGGTATCCTCGCAGGCTTATCGCCGTCGTATCCGCTGTACAAGAGCGTCCTCCAGCCTGCCGCCTGGTGTATCGCCCACACAACGGACCGGCCGGTTGGCGCAGCGCGCCGCCGGGCAAGACGGCGGACCAGTTCTTATCGAGAACGAAACGCGGCTCATCACCCAGAACCCATATCCGGGGGAGATTAAAAATTATGAAGTGTCTCAAGACATCGACCAAGACCATCCTGGGCAGCGCCGTCGCCCTCGCGCTGCTGTACGGTGGCGCCGTGCAGGCCCAGACCGTCAAGGTGCTCTCGATCGTCGACCATCCCGCGCTGGACGCCATCCGCGATGGCGTGCGCGACGAGCTGAAGACCGCCGGCTTTGACGCCGACAAGAACCTGAAGTGGGAATACCAGAGCGCGCAGGGCAATACCGGCACGGCCGCGCAGATCGCCCGCAAGTTCGTTGGCGACCAGCCCAACGTGATCGTGGCCATCGCCACGCCGTCGGCCCAGGCCGTGGTGGCCGCCACCAAGTCGGTGCCGGTGGTGTACTCCGGCGTGACCGATCCGGTCGCCGCCCAGCTGGTCAAGAGCTGGAGCGCAACGGGCACCAATGTGACCGGCGTGTCGGACAAGCTGCCGCTGGACCGCCAGGTTGCCCTGATCAAGCGCGTGGTGCCCAAGGCCAAGACGGTCGGCATGGTCTACAACCCCGGTGAAGCCAACTCGGTGGTGGTGGTCAAGGAGCTGAAGGCGATGCTGGCCAAGGAAGGCATGACGCTGAAGGAAGCCGCCGCACCGCGCACGGTCGACATCGGCGCCGCCGCCAAGAGCCTGATCGGCAAGGTCGATGTGATCTACACCAACACCGACAACAACGTGGTGTCGGCGTACGAAGCCCTGGTCAAGGTTGCCAACGAGTCGAAGATCCCGCTGGTGGCTGCCGATACCGACAGCGTCAAGCGTGGCGCCATTGCCGCGCTTGGCATCAACTACGGCGACCTCGGCCATCAGACCGGCAAGGTGGTGGTGCGTATCCTGAAGGGCGAGAAGCCCGGCGCGATCGCTTCGGAAACCAGCGACAAGCTGGAGCTGTTCGTGAACACCGGCGCGGCCGAGAAGCAAGGCGTGACGCTGTCGCCCGAGCTGATCAAGGAAGCGAAGACCGTCATCAAGTAATCACGGCACGCTGACCCTGCGCGTTCTCGCGCAGGTGGCTCTATCCGAGCCCGCCCCCGGAAACGCCTGCGCCGCGCCGCCTGACCCGGGCAGCGTGCCAGGCGTTTTCAGATTCGGCCTCCCGTGCCGGACACAAGCAACTGGATTTCCCCCATGTCCCTCTTTTCCCTGCTGGGCGCCCTGGAGATCGGCCTGATCTTCAGCCTCGTCGCCCTGGGGGTGCTGATCTCCTTCCGCATCCTCAATTTCCCCGATCTGACGGTCGATGGCAGCTTCCCGCTGGGTGGCGCCGTGGCGGCCACGCTGATCGCCTCGGGCCAGGATCCGTTCATCGCCACCGCGCTGGCGATTGTTGCGGGCGCCTTTGCCGGCTTCGTCACCGGCTGGCTCAACGTGCGCCTCAAGATCATGGACCTGCTGGCCAGTATCCTGATGATGATCGCGCTGTACTCGATCAACCTGCGCATCATGGGCAAGCCCAATGTGCCGCTGATCACCGAGTCGACCATCTTCACCATCCTGCAGCCGGACTGGCTGCCCGACTACATGCTGCGCCCCGCGCTGCTGCTGATCGTGGTGGTCGTGGCCAAAGTTGGCCTGGACTGGTTCTTCTCCTCGCAGCTCGGCCTGGCCATGCGAGCCACCGGCGCCAATCCGCGCATGGCGCGCTCCCAGGGCATCGCCACCGGCCGCGCCACGCTGGCGGGCATGGCGCTGTCCAACGGCCTGGTAGCCCTCGCGGGCGCGCTGTTCGCGCAGACCCAGGGCGGCTCCGATATCTCCATGGGCATCGGCACCATCGTGATCGGCCTGGCCGCGGTGATCATCGGCGAGAGCATCCTGCCGGCGCGCCGGCTGGTGTACACCACGCTGGCCGTGGTACTGGGCGCCATCCTCTACCGCTTCTTCATTGCGCTGGCCCTGAACAGCGAGTTCATCGGCCTCAAGGCACAAGACCTGAACCTGGTCACTGCCGTACTGGTGACCGGTGCCCTGGTGTTGCCCGGGACCCGCAAGAAGCTGTTCGGCCGCAAGAACGGAGGTGCCTGAGATGCTGCGCGCACAAGACCTGAAACTCACCTTCAATCCCGGCACCCCGATCGAGACGCGCGCGCTGCGCGGCCTCAGCCTGGATATCCCGACGGGCCAGTTCGTTGCCGTGATCGGCTCCAACGGCGCCGGTAAATCCACCTTCCTCAATGCCATCAGCGGCGATCAGATGGTGGACACCGGGCGCGTCACGATCGACGACGTCGACGTCACGCGCAAGCCGGCCTGGGACCGCGCCCCGCTGGTGGCGCGCGTCTTCCAGGACCCAATGGCGGGCACCTGCGAGGCACTGACGATCGAAGAAAACATGGCGCTGGCCATGGCACGCGGCAGCCGCCGGGGCTTTCGCGCGGCGCTGAACAAGCCCTCGCGCGAGCTATTCCGCGACAAGCTGCGCCTGCTCAACCTCGGCCTGGAAAACCGCCTGACCGACCGCATCGGCCTGCTGTCGGGCGGCCAGCGCCAGGCCGTGAGCTTGCTGATGGCCTCGCTGCAGCCCTCGCGGATCCTGCTGCTGGACGAGCACACTGCTGCGCTGGACCCGAAGACCGCCGCCTTCGTGCTGGAGCTGACCGCCAAGATCGTGGAGCAAGCCAAGCTCACCACGATGATGGTCACGCACAGCATGCGCCAGGCGCTGGACTACGGGCAACGCACGGTGATGCTGCACCAGGGCCAGGTGGTGCTGGACGTGTCGGGCGACCAGCGCGCCGGGCTGGACGTGCCGGACCTGCTGCGCATGTTCGAGCAGACACGGCATGAGCAACTGGATGATGATGCCCTGCTGCTGGGCTGAGCCTCGCGCTTCGTTCGCTTAGCCACGCACCCATGCAAAAGGCCCCCGCTTGAGCGGGGGCCTTTTGCATTCGGGCACGGCGTGTGGCTGCTCAGGCTGTGGCCGCCTTGTCCAGCCAGCGCTTGAGCTGGTCGGTGACGGCGGTGCTCGAGAACGAGCAGCTATCCTGCGCGAATACCGCCGCCATCTCCAGCCGGCGCAGCAGCTCTTCCATCGCCTGCCCGAACATCGGCGGCAGCACCAGGCCGGGAGCTGCCTCGCGCCAGCTGCGCACCAGGCCATCGGCCGCGAGCTGGCCGCCGACGTGTTGTTCAAGTGCGGCGCGCATGGTTGCCAGCGCCGGTGCATTGTTCATGGTCGTGGCCATCAACGCGCCCTCCTTTCTTTGTAAAGTTCGCGGAACGTGCGTCCGCTCGGTGCCGGCAGGTCGCGGGTCTCGGTCCAGCCACGGCCCGCCATCGGCAAGCTGGCAATCAGCTTGCTGCTGCCGCCCATGCGCGCAAGCAAGCGCGCGCCGACGCGAGTGGCGAAGGCGTATAGCCCCGGGCGGCGCGCCACGTAGCCCCACACTTGCAGCCCGAGCCGCTCCTGCCAGGGACGCAGGCCACGCTCCATCTGCTTCTCGCGCAGCTTGCGCAGCAGGTCCGACAGCGGGATCGAAGCCGGGCACACGCGGTTGCATTCTCCGCACAGCGTGGCAGCCTGCGGCAGGTCCAGCGCATTGGCAATGCCGACATAGCTCGGCGTCAGCACGCTGCCCATCGGGCCCGGGTAGACCCAGCCATAGGCATGGCCGCCGATCTTCTGGTACACCGGGCAATGGTTCATGCAAGCGCCGCAGCGGATGCAGCGCAGCATGTCCTGGAAGTCGCCGCCGATCAGGCCGCTGCGCCCGCCGTCGACCAGCACGAAATACATATGCTCCGGGCCGTCACGCTCGCCCTCGGCGCGCGGGCCGGTCAGCAGCGAAAAGTAATTCGAGATGGCCTGCCCGGTGGCCGAGCGCGGCAGCAGCCGCATCACGGTAGCCAGGTCTTCCAGCGTCGGCAGCACCTTCTCGATGCCGGTCACGGCCACATGCACGCGCGGCATCACCGTGCACATGCCTTCGTTGCCTTCATTGGTCACCACCGCCACCGAGCCTGTTTCGGCAATGATGAAATTGCCGCCGGTCACGCCCATGTCGGCCGACAGGAATTCCGGCCGCAGCACTTCACGCGCCTCGCGCGTCATCTCCGAGATATCGGTCAGGCGCGGCTTGTGGTGGACCTTGGCGAAGAGATCGGCGATCTCTTCCTTGTCCTTGTGCACTACCGGGGCGATGATGTGCGACGGCGGCTCGGCATCGTTGATCTGCAGGATGTATTCGCCCAGATCCGTCTCGATGCTCTGCACGCCCATCTCGCCCAGCACCTGGTTCAGGCGCATTTCCTCGGTCACCATCGATTTGCTCTTGATGACCTTCTTCACGCCGTGCTTGTGCGCAATCTCGGCTACCAGCCGCGCGGCGTCGGCCGTGGTCTCGGCAAACAGCACGGTGGCGCCGCGGCGCGTGGCGTTTTCCTCGAAGGTGGCGAGCCAGACGTCGAGGTTCTGCAGCGCGCGGTCGCGGCGCTCCTTGAGTGCCTCGCGGGTGGCTTCGAAGTCGATGTCGCGGATGGCGTCGGCGCGCGCCGTGACGAATTTGGTGGAGAGCTTCTTGAGGTTCTGCTGCAGGCGCTGGTCGGCCAGCTTCTGGCCCGCGCGCGCTTTGAACTCCATGCTGCGAACTTGCATAGCGGGGATCTCGCTAAGGTTTGTTTTTCAGCTGGCCGGGATCAGGCATCACCGGCGAGCACTTGCGCGATATGCAGCACCTGGGTACGCGTGTCGCCGGTCCTGCGCAGGCGCCCCTCGATATTGAGCATGCAGCCGAGGTCGCCCAGCACCACGGCATCGGCACCGCTGGCCTTGATGTTGGCGCACTTCTCATCGACGATGGCCGTGGAGATATTGCCGTACTTGACCGAGAAGGTGCCGCCGAATCCGCAGCAAGCCTCGCAGTCCTTCATCTCGCTCAGCTGCACACCGGGCAATTGCGCCAGGAGAGCGCGGGGCTGGCTCTTGACGCCCAGTTCGCGCAAGCCGGAGCAAGAGTCATGGTAGGTAATGCGGCCCGTGAACTTTGAATCGAACTCGCCCAGCTTGGCCACATTGACCAGGAAATCGGTCAGCTCGAACACGCGGGAGCGCAGGCCTTCGTAACGGCCATTCAACTCGGGATCGTCGCCGAGCAGGTCCGCATAGTGGTGCAGCACCATGCCGCCGCAGGATCCGGACGGAATCACCACGTAGTCGAACATTTCGAACTCACGCAGGAATTTTTCCGCCAGGTCGCGCGATGCCGTGCGCTCGCCCGAATTGTAGGCAGGTTGCCCGCAACAGGTCTGGGCTTCGGGCACCATCACCTCGAAGCCAGCCTTCTCCAGCAACTTGAGCACCGAGAAGCCGATTTCCGGACGCATGAGGTCCACCAGGCAGGTGGCGAACAGACCAACTCGCATTGTTTCCCTTTTCCAGACCCCGAAACCCCGCAATTATGCGCCCTTGCGCACCGGCCAGCATACAAAAGCGTGCACGGCAGGGGTGAATTCGCCGCATTTTTGCATGCCTTTTTCGACACATTCGTCATCAGCAAAATCAGAAGATTCTTTCGGCAATGCCATTTCACCTATTGAAATTTTCACAATGCGAGATAGAATCAGGCAACCGCTTAATTTGCCGCACGGCAACATTTCCCCATGGCAGAAGCAGACAAAGCCCCCGGCAAGACGTCCATCCAGGTCATCGAACGCATGATGACCCTGCTGGATGCGCTCGCCCAGCACGCTGATCCGGTCAGCCTCAAGGAGCTGTCGCTGACCACCGGGCTGCACCCGTCCACCGCGCACCGCATCCTCAATGACATGGTGGCCTGCCGCTTTGTGGACCGCTCCGATCCGGGCAGTTACCGGCTTGGCATGCGGCTGCTGGAGCTCGGCAACCTGGTCAAGGCCCGGCTGTCGGTACGCGACGCCGCGCTGGCACCGATGCGGGCCCTGCACCGCGTGACGGGCCAGACGGTGAACCTGTCGGTGCGGCAAGGCGACGAGATCGTCTACATCGAGCGTGCTTATAGCGAGCGCTCCGGCATGCAGGTGGTGCGCGCCATTGGCGGCCGCGCCCCGCTGCACCTGACTTCGGTCGGCAAGCTGTTTCTGGCCGCCGACGAAGTGGCGCGCGTTCGCAACTACGCCACCCGCACCGGGCTGGCCGGCCACACCCGCACCTCGATCACCGACCTGATCAAGCTCGAGCGCGAACTCAACTGGGTGCGCACCAACGGCTATGCGCGCGACAACGAAGAGCTGGAACTCGGCGTGCGTTGCATCGCCGCCGGCATCTACGACGACTCGCGCCGTCTGGTGGCCGGGTTGTCGCTTTCGGCCCCGGCCGACCGCCTGCAGGACAGCTGGCTGCAAAACCTGAAGGACACCGCGTTGCAGATCTCGCGCGGCATGGGCTACGCGACCGACGTCGCAGCCTGAACATGGCGGGGTGAACGGCGCGGGAAGCCACGCGCCCTTCGCGCCGAACCCTTACCTCGCTCCCTTCCCCTCTCCCTTCCCCTCTCCCTTCCCCTTCTCTCCTTTCCCTTCTCTCCTTTCCCTCACGCAGGGCCTCAATCGACAACTAGGTATATACCCTTAGTTTTCAGATAACCTGAATAGCTATATCCTGCTGGGCATGCGGACCAAAGCCATTACCCTCACCGAACAGGTAACCCAGCAGTTGCGCGCCGAGATCGCCGGCGGCACCTACCCCGTTGGCGCCCGGCTGCCGACCGGCAAGCAGCTCGCCGAGCAATACGGTGTGAGCCCCGCCGTCATCCGCGAGGTGACCGAGCACCTGCGCTCCCAAGGCCTGGTCGAAAGCCGCCAGGGCGTGGGCAGCACGGTGCGCTCGCGCGTGGGCAATGCCGGCTTCCAGCTGCCGCAGGAGATCGGCATCGATCGCGACGAACTGGCCAGCATCTACGAGCTGCGGCTCGATCTGGAGAGCGCTGCCGCCGCGCTGGCGGCGCTGCGGCGTACCGCGCAGGATGTCTCCGGCATGCAGGCGCTGCTGGACCGGCTCGCGGCGCAATTGCACGACCCGCACCGCGGCGCTGAGGCAGACACGGCCTTCCATGTGGCGATCGCCACCGCCACCCACAACAAGTACTACCTGCAGCTGCTGCAGTACCTGAACCTGCAACTGCACCAGGCCGTGCATGTGGCGCGGCTCAATACCCGCCAGCAGGAAGGCCTGTCCGAACAGGTCCACCAGGAACACCTGGCCATCTTCCACGCGATCCGCGCCGGCGACCCTGAACAAGCGCGCGCCGCGGCGGTAGCCCACCTGCGCGGCGCGGCGGCACGCCTGGGCCTGCAACTGGCAGCGCGCGGCAAGCCCCTCACCAGCGGCCAGGACCCCACTCATTCCGCGGCCTGAAGCCGCATTGCCACTCCGGATAGACCCATCATGCAAAATTCAGCTTTCCTGCCCCGCCTGATCGAAGCGCTAGGCACCGACGTGGTCGCTACCGAGCCAGACCAGGTTGCGCCGTGGCTCGCCGACTGGCGCGGCCTTTACCGTGGCAACGCGCAGGCCGTGGTGCGCCCGCGCTCGGTGGATGAAGTGGCACGTTGCCTGGCCTTGTGCCAGCAGGCCGCGGTCCCGGTGGTGCCGCGGGGTGGCAACACCGGCCTGTGCGGCGGTGCCGCGCCGGACAGCAGCCCCGCCAACGTGGTGCTGAGCATGGACCGCATGAACGCGATCCGCTCGATCGATACCATCGCCAACACGCTCGTCGCCGAAGCGGGCTGCATCCTGGGCAACCTGCGGCGCGCCGCGCAGGAGGCGCATCGCCTGCTGCCGCTCAGCCTGGCAGCCGAGGACTCCTGCCAGATCGGCGGCAATCTCGCGACCAACGCCGGCGGGGTCAATGTGGTGCGCTACGGCATGACCCGCGAGCTGGTGCTGGGCGTGGAAGCCGTGCTGCCCAACGGCGAGATCTTTCACGGCCTGCGCGCCTTGCGCAAGGACAACACCGGCTACGACCTCAAGCAACTACTGATCGGCTCCGAGGGCACGCTGGGCGTCATTACCGCGGCAGCGCTGCGCCTGTTTCCGCGCACCGACGCACGCTCGGTGGTGCTTGCGGCAGTGGCCTCCCCGCTGCAGGCGCTGGAGCTCTTCGAGCTGCTGTTCGCGCAGTGCGGCGCTCGCCTGCAAGCCTTCGAATTCTTCACCGGCGATTGTGTCGACCTCGTGCTCAAGCATGCGGAAGGCGTGCAGGAACCCTTCAGCCAACGCTATCCCGCCTATGTGCTGGTGGAGCTGGCCGACACCACCGACGAAGCCGCCCTCAACGTGCTGCTGGAGCGCGTGATTGGCGAGGCACTGGAGCGCGAGCTGTGCATGGACGCCGCCGTCTCTGCGTCGCTATCGCAACTGCAGAGTCTGTGGAAGCTGCGCGAGGAAATCTCCGAGGCCCAGCGCGCCGACGGGCCGCACCTGAAGCACGATGTGTCGCTGCCGATCGAGCAGATCCCGGCCTTCATGGTGTCGATGGAGGCGCGCCTCAAGGCCATCAGCCCCAGCATCCGCCCGTTTATCTTCGGGCATTTCGGCGACGGCAACCTGCACTACAACCTGTCGCGCCCCGCGGGCGCCGAGCGCGACTGGACCGCGCAGCATGGCAAGGCGCTGACCGCCGAAGTGCTGGATGAAGTGGCGCGCTACGGCGGCAGCATCAGCGCCGAGCATGGCATCGGCCAGCTCAAGCGCGATGATTTCCTGCGCCTCAAGGACCCACTCGAGCTGCGCGTGATGCGGGGCATCAAGCAGTTGCTGGATCCGGCCGGCATCATGAATCCGGGCAAGCTGCTCTAAGCGCGCCGCCCACGCCCCAAAGAAAAACGCGCCGGTGACGGCGCGTTTTTTTGATTTCAAGCAGCAGGCGGCCAGATCACTCCGGCGCCGCCATCAGATGCCGCGAGGCTGCTGGGCGGTCAGGATTGCCTGGGGGCTGGTTGGGCTGCCAGGCCCCTGCGTCAGGTTTGGGGACGTCGGAAAAGGGCGGCCAGGCCCGGTCTGCACGTGTTCCAGCCAGTCCTTGACGCGGTTGGCATCGGCGAAGCGGGACAGCTTGCCAACGGAATCCAGGAACACCATCACCACATTGCGGCCATTTACGCGTGCCTGCATCACCAGGCACTGGCCAGCCTCGGAGATAAAGCCTGTTTTCTGCAGGCCGATCTCCCAGTTGCCGCCGCGAACCAAACGGTTGGTGCTGACGTAGTGCTGGGTGCGGCCCAGTACATTGACCTCATGCTCGGTCTGCGTCGAAAACTCGCGGATGGTAGGGTTGCGGTACGCCGCGTTGACCATGCGCACGAGGTCCATCGCGCTCGACACATTGCTGCTCGACAAGCCGTTCGAATCGACAAAGTGGCTGTCGTTCATGCCGAGCTCGCGTGCCTTGCGGTTCATGGCTTGCACAAAGGCCGGCAGGCCGCCCGGGTAGCTGCGGCCCAGCACCGATGCCGCACGATTCTCCGAGGACATCAGCGCCAGCAGGAGCGCCTCCTGACGGGAGAGCTGCGCGCCAAAGCGCAGGCGCGAACTGCTGTGCTTTTCGTTGTCGCGGTCTTCCTCGTTGATGGTGAGCACCTCGTCCATCGGCTGGCGCGCGTCCATCACAACCAGGGCCGTCATCAGCTTGGTGATCGAGGCGATCGGCAGAACCGCGGCGGCGTTCTTCTGGAACAGCACTTCGTTGGAGTTCTGATCCATCACCAGCGCCACGCTGGAGCGCAGCGCGAGCGCGTCTTCGGTGTCACGCAGGCCGAGCGCCTCGCCCAGCGAGGGTTTCGCGGGGATGAACGCCGCACGAACCGGTACCGCCTGGCGCTGCGCCACCACGGTGCGCTTACCGTTTTTCAGTACCACGACCTTGCGCGTAGTGGCGCGCTCGGCCTTGCCGCTGGTCGCGACCTGCTTGGATTTCGCGGATTTAGAGGGGGAATTTGCCGATTTTTTTTCGGACTTGGCGACTTTTGCCGACTTTTTGCTGGTTTTAGCGGTGTCCGACGTTTTCGTCGCGGCATCGGCCACAGGGGCGGCCAGCATGGAAACGGTCAACAGCACAGAGGCCGCAACCGAAGTAAGAGGGGTAGAGCCGAAGAATCGCAAAAATAGGGGGGAATCAGACCGGAACATGATTCATTCAGCGCGCAACTAGGATTGCGCCAGTTTAGGAAAAAAAGAAATTGTTAGCAAGATTAAAGACTTACGAAGCCTCTTTAAAGTTCGATTTGCAAACAATTCCACATTACGGCAAATGCGGGGCACGCATCACATGACACGTGCATTAAGACCGACGTCGACTGTGGTAATTCCACACTGTTTCATCTTTCTCACCCGCCCGTGGGGTTGCCCCGAGCCAACATGCAGCGGCAGCGACGGCACAAAGCGGGCCTTCGCCGCCGACAGCTTCTTAAGATAAGAAACGCGCGAACCCGCTTACCGGTTCACGCTCGGTACTAAGGGTATTCTCTATGGCGGCGGGGTCAGCATGGCCCAGGGCCATGCCGCACACCACCATTTCATCCGCCGGCAGGCGCAAGTGATTGCCGATGACCGCGTGGAACTGGGTGAACGCCGCCTGCGGACAGGTATCCAGCCCGCGCGCCCGCGCCGCCACCATGATGCTTTGCAGGAACATGCCGTAGTCCAGCCAGCTGCCCAGCTCCAGGATGCGGTCGATCGTGAAGATCATGCCCACCGGGGCACCGAAGAACGTGAAGTTGCGCGAGTGCTGCGCATGCATGCGCGCCTTGTCCTCGCGGCTGATCTGCAGCAGGCTGTACAGGTCCCAACCTACCTTGCGGCGGCGGTCAATGTACGGCGCCACCCACTCGCGTGGATAGTAGGGATACTCCTCGCGATACTTGCTGTCGCGCTGCGGATCGTCGTAAGCGGCCAGCACGTCCGCCGACAGCTTCACCTTGGCATCGCCAGTCAGCACATAGACCCGCCATGGCTGTGCGTTGGTGCCCGACGGCGCCCGGCTGGCCACGGCCAGGATCTCGTTGACCACGTCGCGCGGCACCGGCGTATCGAGAAACGCGCGCACCGAGCGGCGCGTGATGATGGCCTGATCGATCAGGGCGGCGCTCCGTTTCTGCAGCGAATCCATGGTTGTTAACTCCTCTGCGCGGGCCGGATCATGCACCGGCATCCGCGGGTTCGCACACCAGGGCCTGCAGGGCATCGCGCAACGCGGGCGGCAGCGGCACCGGGCGGCGCGTGGCGCGATCCACATAGACATGAACAAAATGGCCCTGCGCCGCAGCGACGTCTTCATCGTTACGGAACAGGCCCACTTCGTAGCGCACGCTCGAATTGCCCAGCCGCGCCACGCGCAGCCCCGCCACCACCGTGTCGGGAAAACTCAGCGCGGCAAAATAATTGCATTGCGTCTCGATCACCAGCCCGATGGTGTCGCCGGACTCGATATCCAGCACGCCCTCCCGGATCAGGTAGGTGTTCACCACGGTATCGAAATAACTGTAGTAGATGACGTTGTTGACGTGGCCATAGACGTCGTTATCCATCCAGCGCGTGGTGATGGGCTGGAAATGGCGATAGGCGCTGCGGGTATCTGCGGTCGGTTTCATCGAAAAGCGCGAAATGGGGAAATTAGCGGCGGATCACCAGCGCAACGCCACCGGCGGCCAGGGCCATGCCAAGCGCGGCCAGCAGCGGGAAGCTCTCGCCGAACAGCAGCCACGCCATGGCGGCGGTGGTCGGCGGGGTGAGATACATCAGGCTGGATACCTTGGTGGCCGCGCCTTGGCGGATCAACAGGAACAGCAGCGAGATGGCCCCGATGGACAACGCGACCACCGACCAGGCGAGCGCGCCAACCATCTCGGCATTCCACTCAACGTGACGGGTTTCGGTCAGGAACATGAACGGCAGGCAGGCCAGCGCCGCCGCCGCGAACTGGATCACCGAGCCCATGCGCAGGTCGAACATCGGGCAATGGCGTTTCTGGTATAGCGTGCCGAAGGTGATCGAGAACAAGGCGCCCAGCGCCAGCAGCAGGCTTGGCGCGGACAGCCCGCTGGCCGACAGTTTGTTTGCCACCACCAGACCCACGCCAAGGATGCCTAGCAGCAACCCCAGCCACTGGCGCCGCCCGATGGTCTCACCCATGCGCGAGGCCGCCAGCGCGGTCAGGATCGGCTGCATGCCGACGATCAGCGCGGAGACGCCCGCCGGCATGCCAAGCTTGACCGCTGCCCACACGCCACCCAGGTAGCCCGCCTGCAGGAACAGCCCTGCCAGCGCGATGTGCCCGACCATGCGCCAGTCGGTCGCCCCGGCGCGCTGCGGCAGCGGGACGCGCGCCATCAACACGAAGGGCACCATCAGCACCAGCACACCGACAAAGCGCAGAAACAGGAAGGTCATCGGCTCCGCGTGCGGCATGCCGTACTTGGCTACGATGAATCCCGTGCTCCAGATCATGACGAACAGCCACGGCATGGCGGCCATCCACAAGGTGCCGCGTGCCGCGTGGGCCTGGCTGGTTGCACTCATCGTTGCGCCTTCTCCGTATCGCCAGTGGGCAGGATCGCACCTGCACCCGCACCTGCACCAGCGGCGTCCGGCTTGTCGCGCCGGGCATAGCGTTCGTGATATTGCGCGGCGAGTGCGATGGTCTGCGCATGCACCGCGACGGTATTCTCGATCTGGTTGCCGTAGCCGCCGGCCATGGCCACGGCAATGGGCAGGCCGCGTTCCAGGGCCGCATCAAACACCAGGCAGTCGCGCCGGGCCAGCCCGGCCAGCGTCAGTTTCAGGCGTCCAAGCCGGTCGCCCTCATGCGGATCGGCCCCGGCTAGATAAATGAGCAGGTCGGGAGCGAAACGCGCGAACAGCGTATCGAGTGCGCCCTGAAGCGCTTGGGCGTAAGCCTCGTCGTCGCAGCCATCGGGCAGGCCCACGTCGAGATCGCTGGCCTCCTTGCGGAAGGGATAGTTTTTCTCGCCATGCAAGGACAGCGTGAAGACGAAGGGATCGTCACGCAGGATGGAGGCGGTGCCGTTGCCCTGGTGCACGTCGAGGTCGACCACGGCCACGCGCGCCACCCGGCCGTCGCCACGCAATTGGCGCGCGGCGATGGCCGCGTCGTTGAAGACACAGAAGCCACCGCCCTTATCGGCATAGGCGTGGTGCGTGCCGCCCGCCAGGTTGACCGAGATACCCTCACGCAGCGCTACGCGGCAGGCCTCGATGGTGGCACCAGCGGAGCGCCGCGAGCGCTCGACCATGGCGTCCGACCACGGAAAGCCAATCTCGCGCTGGCGCGCCGGGTCCAGTTCGCCCAGGGAGACGCTCGCGACATATTCAGGCGTGTGCGCCAGCAGCAAGGCATCGTCCCCGGCCCGCGGCGCCTCGACCAGCACCAGCCCTGGCACGTCGCGCTCGACCGTCTCCCTCAACATGCTGTACTTGCGCATCGGGAAGCGGTGGCCCTCAGGTAGGGGCAGGACAAAATGATCGGCGTAAAAAGCGAGCATGAGGGCAAACATAGGCGGGCGGCCGGTCGCGGCAACTTGGCCGTGCATCGGCCGGCGGGTTGCGCCCTTGGGAGACGGCGATTCCGGCAGACCGCGATGGTAGCACTGTGCTGGCTCCAGGGTGCGCGGCCCCTCCCGTCCCTCCTCCCTGCAAGGTGCCGGGCGTGGCACGCCTGCCGATGCTACGCAGCCAAAATGTGACAGCGCACCGACTTCAACAACAGTTATTTGTGCAATGCACAAGAAGCCCTTGACACCGTTTTTCTTTTCCCTACAATTGGAATTGTTGCGGCGCACCATCGATTTTGCAGAGCAAGCGGAGCGCGCCGATAACCCCCTTACGCCTGGGGCTGGCTGACGAGAAAACAGGTTTAACCTTGATTTCGTCATGGCTTTGACATCTGGGCGGCCTAATTTTGCATGACCTTGAACTTCATTATTGGAGACCAGCATGAGCTTCACCCCGGAACAAGTCGCCGCAGCGCAAAAAGCCAACCTCGAAACCCTGTTTGGCCTGACCACCAAAGCTTTTGAAGGCATCGAAAAGCTGGTCGAGCTGAACCTGCAAGTCGTCAAGGCCACGTTCGCTGAAAACGTGGACAACGCCAAGAAGGCCCTCTCGGCCAAGGACGCCCAGGAATTCCTGGCCCTCCAGACCTCGCTGGTCCAGCCGGTTGCCGAAAAGGCCCTGGCCTACAGCCGCCACGTGTACGAAATCGCCTCGGAAACCCAGGCTGAATTCACCAAGGTCGCCGAAGCCCAGCTGGCCGAGAACTCGAAGAAGGTGCAAACCCTGGTCGAGAACCTCGCCAAGAACGCCCCGGCCGGCTCCGAGTCGACCGTTGCCATCGTGAAGTCCGCGATCAGCGCCGCCAACAACGCTTACGAGTCGGTCCAGAAGGCCACCAAGCAAGCTGTTGAAATCGCTGAGACCAACTTCCAGGCAGCCGCCAGCGCCGCCACCAAGGCCGCACAGCAAGCCAGCGCCACGGCTCGCACCGCGACCAAGAAGGCCACCACCGCCGCCTAATCCGCGACGGCAGGAAACGGACCGGCTTCGGCCGGTTCGTTGGCAAAGCGCGCCTGGCATGGCCAGCGCATTTTGCCAACGAAGGCAGCACGGAAGGCTACCCAAGCCGCTCTGCCTCCTACGGTGTCTCCTCGGTATCTGGTTTCCATGTATTCCAATATCGATTCATTCCCGGCCATGCGCCGGGATTTTTTTGCCCGCGACACATGGGCAAGCGGACACACTGACACACGCCCTCCCCTGTGCAAGCAAGCTTTGACCGGCGTAGCCGCAAGCGTATGCGGAAAAAATCTGGCGGTTAATTGCGGATCGAGATGTAAAAAGGCCCGCCATACGGCGGGCCTCACTCGTGTCGCTAACGTCCGGGCTTAGCGCTTGCGCGGCGGCGGGACGTCGGTGCAGACACCTTCGTAGATCTCGGCTGCCATGCCGATGGATTCGCCCAGCGTCGGGTGCGGGTGGATGGTCTTTCCGATATCCACTGCATCGGCACCCATCTCGACTGCCAGGCAGACTTCGCTGATCAGGTCGCCGGCATGCATGCCAACGATGCCCCCGCCGATGATCCGGTGGGTTTCCTCGTCGAAGATCAGCTTGGTAAAGCCTTCGTCGCGGCCATTGGCGATAGCACGGCCGGAAGCTGCCCACGGGAACACGCTCTTGCTGTACTTGATCCCCTGCGCCTTGCACTGGTCTTCGGTCACGCCGGCCCAGGCCACTTCCGGATCGGTGTAGGCCACCGACGGAATCTGCTTGACATCAAAGTAGGCCTTCTCGCCGTGCGCGGCTTCCGCTGCCACGTGCGCTTCGTGCACCGCCTTGTGGGCCAGCATGGGCTGGCCGACGATGTCGCCGATAGCGAAGATGTGCGGCACATTGGTGCGCATCTGCTTGTCGACGTCGATAAAGCCGCGATCCGTGACCGCCACCCCCGCCTTCTCCGCGCCGATGCGCTTGCCGTTGGGCACGCGGCCCACCGACACCAGCACCAGGTCGTAGCGTTGCGGCTCGGCCGGCGCCTGTTCGCCTTCGAACTTGACGTAGATGCCGTCCGGCTTCGCTTCCACGCCGACCGTCTTGGTCTTGAGCATGACCTTGTCGAAGCGCTTCTTGTTCATCTTGTCCCAGACCTTGACCAGGTCGCGGTCGGCGCCCTGCATCAGGCCATCGAGCATTTCCACCACGTCGATGTTGGCGCCCAGCGTGCTGTACACCGTGGCCATTTCCAGCCCGATGATGCCACCGCCGATGACCAGCATCTTGTTGGGCACTTCCGGCAGTTCCAGCGCGCCGGTGGAGTCGACGATGCGCGGGTCCTCGGGGATGAAAGGCAACTTGACCGCCTGGCTGCCGGCGGCGATGACGGCTTTTTCGAAGCGGATCACCGTCTTCTTGCCCGTCGTCTCCTTGGCGTCGCCTTCGGTTTCCTGCACCTCGAGGTGATGCGGGTCGAGGAAGGTGCCGATACCGCGCACGACCTGTACCTTGCGTGCCTTGGCCATGCCGGCCAGGCCGCCGGTCAGCTTGCCGACCACGGTTTCCTTGTAGTGGCGCAGCCCGTCGAGGTCGATCTTGGCCTCGCCGAACAGGATGCCGTGGGCCGCCAGGGCCTTGGCTTCGTCGATCACGGCGGCGTTGTGCAGCAGCGCCTTCGAGGGGATGCAGCCCACGTTCAGGCAGACGCCGCCGAGCGTGCTGTAGCGTTCGACCAGCACGGTGTTCATGCCGAGATCGGCACTGCGGAAGGCGGCCGAGTAGCCACCAGGGCCGGCGCCGAGCACCAGCATGTCGCAGGTAATATCCGCGCTGCCCGCATGCGCGGCGGCCACGGGAGCCGCAGCCGGAGCTGGAGCCGCCGCGGGCGCGGATGCCTGCGCAGGCGCGGGCGCAGGGACCGGCGCGGCCGCCGGCTTGGCCGCGGCTTCGCTCTCCAGCGTGCAGATGACGGCGCCCTTGGCGACCTTGTCGCCCACCTTGACGCGCACCTCCACCACCTTGCCGGCGGCGGATGACGGCACATCCATGCTGGCCTTGTCGGACTCGAGCACGATCAGCGACTGCTCCTGCTCGACCGTATCGCCAGCCTTGACCAGCACCTCGATGACTTCCACCGCGTCGAAATCGCCGATATCCGGCACCTGGACTTCGATCACACTCATGTTTTGCTCCTCAAGAACGCACTCCGCTTCAGATGCGGGGCGCGCCATCGTTATTGGTTGCTCCGTCGCCAGCCATGTCAGCCAGTTGCACCACCTGCACCTCGACCGGGCCTGCCGAACTCTTGTCGAACTCCACCCCTGCATCCACCCCGATCCGCGCGATCTCGCGGGCAGCCAGGCCCGGCTGGTCGTAGACCGCGTGCATGGCGCCCAACGCGTAGTTGCGCCCCGAGCCAATGCCCCAGAAGCGATCGAACGAGAAGACTTCGCGGTATGAATACACGCCGAAGATGCCGGCCGGATTGGCAATCAGGCAGACGATCTGCGAGGACTCGTAAGGATCGTCCTCGTCCTCCTTGGTGTTGATGAAATACTCGTTCTTGAGTTTTTCATGCACCTTGAGGAAGGTCCGGAAGACGTCATCGCGCGAACCCAGCCGGCAATCCTCGCCCAGTCCGGCCAACAGGCTGCGCATGACCGGGAAGTGCGCGGTGGTGCCGGCGAGCGCCACGAAGCTGTCACCCACCGGGAACACCTTCTGGTTGCGCTCGTAGGCGCGCGTGAGCCGGGTGTCGCCAAACGTCACCAGCGCGTCGGCGGCAATCGCCACTTCGCCGGCCTTCTTGACGACAACGCAGGTAGTCATGGGCTCGCTTCCTGTTTGCAGGTTGCAGACGTTGCAGGTAAGGGCGCGCATGGCCGCGAGGCCGGGCGCGCCCTGCCCGCCTTACAGCAGGATGCGGCGGAAATCGGCCAGCAACTGACCGAAATAGGTGTTGAAGCGAGCCGCTTCCGCACCGTCGATGACGCGGTGATCCCACGACAGCGACAGCGGCAGCGTCAGGCGTGGCACGAACTGCTTACCATCCCACACCGGCTTCTGGTACGACTTGCACACGCCCATGATGGCCACTTCCGGCGCGTTGATGATCGGCGTGAAATACGTGCCGCCGATGCCGCCCAGCGAGGAGATCGAGAAGCAGCCGCCTTGCATCTGGTCCGGCTTGAGCTTGCCGTCGCGCGCCAGCTTGGCCAGTTCGTTCATTTCCTGGCCGATCTCGATCACGCCCTTCTTGTCGGCGTTCTTGATCACCGGCACAACCAGGCCGTTCGGCGTGTCAGCGGCGAAACCGATGTTGAAATACTGTTTCAGCACCAGGTTCTCGCCATCGAGCGAGGCGTTGAAATTCGGGAATTTCTTCAGCGCGGCGACGGTGGCCTTGATCATGAAGGCCAGCATGGTGACTTTGACGCCTTGCTTCTCGTATTCCTTGTTGAGCTGCACGCGGAAGGCTTCCAGCTCGGTGATGTCGGCCTCGTCGTGATTGGTGACGTGGGGAATCATCACCCAGTTGCGATGCAGGTTCGCGCCCGAGAGCTTCTTGATGCGCGACAGTGGCTTGCTTTCGACCTCGCCGAAACGGGTGAAATCCACCTTCGGCCACGGCAGCAGGTTCAGCTCGCCACCACCAGCCGGGGCAGCGGCTGCCTTTGCCGGGGCTGCGGCCTGACCGCTCATCACGCCCTTGACGTAGGCCTGCACGTCGTCCTGGGTGATCCGCCCCTTGGGGCCGGTGCCCGGCACGCGCGACACATCCACACCCAGCTCACGCGCGAACTTGCGCACGGAGGGGCTGGCATGGGCAGCGGTGCCGGTCACGCCGGCTACCGGAGCAGCCGCGGCGGGCGCGGCCGCAGGGACCGGGGCCGGAGCGCTGGCTGCGGGAGCGGGAGCGGCAGCCGGAGCAGCAGCAGCCGGGGCAGCCGGGGCAGCAGCGGCAGGCGCGCTGGCCGGAGCACCGGCGGCGCCTTCGAGAATCAGGATCAGCGTGCCTTCGGCGACGTTGTCACCGACCTTGATCCGGACTTCCTTGACCACCCCGGCGGCCGGCGACGGCACGTCCATGGTGGCCTTGTCGGACTCCAGCGTCACCAGCGCGTCTTCGGCGTTGATGGTGTCGCCCGGCTTGACGTGGACTTCGATCACCGGGACCGAGTCGTAGTCGCCGATGTCCGGCACCTTGACCTCGACCGGGCCTGCGGCAGCGGCCGGCGCGGGAGCGCTGGCTGCCGCCGGGGCCGGGGCCGGCGTCGGGGCGGGAGCCGGCGCGGCGGCGGCGGCTGCGGGAGCCGGTGCGGCTGCGGCCGGTGCGGGCGCGGCGGCAGCCGCACCGGCAGGCTCCAGCATCACCAGCACGGTGCCTTCGGCGACGTTGTCGCCAATCTTGATCCTGACTTCCTTGACAGTGCCGCCCTGGGGCGAAGGCACGTCCATCGTGGCCTTGTCCGATTCCAGGGTCACCAGCGCGTCTTCCGCGTTGATGGTGTCGCCCGGTTTCACGTGCACTTCGATGACGGGAACGGCGTCGTAATCGCCGATATCCGGCACCTTGATTTCAATCGCTTGACTCATTCAGTGTCTCCTGGGCAGGCCGGCGCGCACGACAAACACGAGCGTGTGAGGTTACCCTCACCGCCGTGATCTGTCACGCCGCCGCGCCGCAAGGCGCCGGGAATCAGCCCGGCGCCCGCGCACGCGGCATTGCCGCTCCTGCGGGGGTTCGTGCAGTCGGCCTGCTTAGACCGACATCGGGTTCGGCTTGTTGGGGTCGAGGTTGTACTTCTTGATGGCTTCGGCCACCTTGTCGCGACCGATGGCACCTTCGTCAGCCAGCGCCTTCAGTGCAGCCAGCGTCACCCAGTGACGGTCCACCTCGAAGAAGTGACGCAGCTTCTCGCGGGTGTCCGAGCGGCCGAAACCGTCGGTGCCCAGCACCACGAAACGACGCGGCACGAAGGGACGGATCTGGTCGACAAAGGCGCGCACGTAATCGGTCGAGGCGATCACCGGGCCGCGCACCGACTTGAGGCTCTTGGTCACGTGCGACTCGCGTTGCGGCTCGCTCGGGTGCAGCAAGTTCCAACGCTCCACGTCGTGGCCTTCGCGGGCCAGTTCGGTAAAGCTCGGGCAACCCCACAGGTCCGATTCCACGCCCCAGTCCTTCTTGAGCAGGTCGGCAGCGGCAATCACCTCGCGGAAGATCGTGCCCGAACCCAGCAGCTGCACACGCGGCGCATTGCTGTTTTCCACGCCCTTCTTGAACTGGTACATGCCCTTGACGATGTCGCCCTCTACGCCAGCCGGCATTTCCGGATGCTCGTAGTTCTCGTTCATCACCGTCAGGTAGTAGTAGACGTC
Source organism: Cupriavidus sp. GW822-FHT02D05 (assembly GCF_058802485.1). Lineage (NCBI taxonomy): Bacteria > Pseudomonadati > Pseudomonadota > Betaproteobacteria > Burkholderiales > Burkholderiaceae > Cupriavidus > Cupriavidus sp. GW822-FHT02D05. The sequence goes on from NZ_JBXAOE010000002.1 coordinate 240,961, forward strand.
TTCCTGCTCGGCGTACATGCGGCGCAGGCCGTCCTGCATGATCACCGCCAGCTCGTACTGGAAGGTCGGGTCATACGAGATGCAGTTCGGGATCACGGCATGGAACACATGCGAGTGGCCGTCTTCGTGCTGCAGGCCTTCGCCGTTGAGCGTGGTGCGGCCCGAGGTGCCGCCCAGCAGGAAGCCGCGCGAGCGCATGTCGGCGGCCGCCCAGCACAGGTCGCCGATACGCTGGATGCCGAACATCGAGTAATAGATGTAGAACGGGATCATCTGGATGCCGTGCGTCGAGTACGACGTGGCGGCGGCGATCCAGTCGCACATGGCGCCGGCTTCGTTGATGCCTTCCTGCAGCACCTGGCCAGTCTGCGATTCCTTGTAGAACATCAGCTGGTCGTGGTCTTCCGGCACGTACTTCTGGCCTTGCTGGTTCCAGATGCCGATCTGGCGGAACAGGCCTTCCATGCCGAAGGTACGCGACTCGTCGGGCACGATGGGCACCACGTGCTTGCCGATCTGCTTGTCCTTGAGCAGCGTGTTCAGGATCCGTACGAAGGCCATGGTGGTGGACACTTCACGGCCTTCACTGGTGGCCTTGAGCAGCGCGTCGAAGGCGGACAGCTCAGGCACCTTCAGGGCCTCTGCCTTCTGGCGGCGGGCCGGCAGGTAGCCGCCCAGATCCATGCGGCGGGCGCGCATGTATTCCAGTTCCTTCGAGCCTTCCTCGAAGGTGATGTACGGCACTTCCTCGATCTTGTCGTCGGAGACCGGGATGTTGAACTGGTCGCGGAAGCGGCGGATCGCGTCCACCGGCATCTTCTTTTGCTGGTGGCTGATGTTCATGGCCTGGCCGGCATCGCCCATGCCATAGCCCTTGATGGTCTTGGCCAGGATCAGCGTGGGCTGGCCCTTGTGTTCGTTGGCGGCGCTATAGGCGGCGTAGATCTTGTGCGGATCGTGGCCACCACGGTTCAGGCGCCAGATGTCCTCGTCGGACCAGTCGGCCACCATCGCCTTGAGCTCAGGGGTATTGAAGAAATGCTCGCGCACGTAGGCGCCGTCCTTGGCCTTGAAGGTCTGGTACTCGCCGTCCACGCAATCCATCATGCGCTTCATCAGCAGGCCCTTCTTGTCGCGTGCCAGCAGCTGGTCCCAGCGGCTGCCCCACACCACCTTGATCACGTTCCAGCCGGCGCCGCGGAACTCGGATTCGAGTTCCTGGATGATCTTGCCGTTGCCGCGCACCGGGCCATCCAGGCGCTGCAGGTTGCAGTTGATCACGAACACCAGGTTGTCCAGCTTCTCGCGCCCGGCCATGCCGATGGCGCCCAGCGATTCCGGCTCATCGGTCTCGCCGTCGCCCAGGAAGGCCCAGACCTTGCGGCCTTCGGTCTGCACCAGGCCACGGCTGTGCAGGTACTTCATGAAGCGGGCCTGGTAGATGGCCATGATCGGGCCCAGGCCCATCGACACCGTCGGGAATTGCCAGAAGTCCGGCATCAGCCACGGGTGCGGGTAGGACGAGATGCCCTTGCCGTCGACTTCCTGGCGGAAGCTGTCGAGTTGTTCCGTGCTCAGGCGGCCGAGCAGGAAGGCGCGCGAATACACGCCCGGGGCCGAGTGGCCCTGCACGAACACCAGGTCGCCGCCGTGTTTCTCGGACGGAGCGTGCCAGAAGTGGTTGTAGCCGACGTCATACAGCGTGGCCGCCGAGGCAAACGAGGAAATATGGCCGCCAACGTTGGTGTGCTTGTTGGCGCGCAGCACCATCGCCATGGCGTTCCAGCGGGTGTACGAGCGGATGCGGTGCTCGATGTCCTGGTCGCCGGGAATGCGGGCCTGCTGCTCCACCGGGATGGTGTTGATGTACTGCGTTTCAGCGTGGAACGGCTGGGTGACGCCGTTCACGCGTGCGTATTCGATTTGCTTGTCGATCAGGAAGGCGGCCCTGTCGGTGCCTTCGGCGGCGATCACGCCCTGCAGGGCATCAAGCCACTCGTGGGTTTCCTGGGGATCGGCGTCGTTGGCGCTGCTTGCGCCGAGGATCTGCTCTGGTACAGCTGACATGACTGTCTCCTGGTGAATTCCTGCCTCGGTGCCCCCTGATTCTTGTGGTGGGAGCCCCGGCCTGACGGTGTGACTACGGTACGGCGCGCGGGCCGCGAGTGTCTTCGCACGGTCCTTCGCTAGCGCTTCGCCCGGGCTTGCCAGCGAGGCTGGCAGGACCGGACGCAGCACTGCCGTCCGCACTTTTCGGTCGGACCGATTCTATGGAAGCACATTGGGCAAGACAAGCCCAATTTTCAAATTGCGATATGGTTTCTTACAATGCGAAATATTGCGGCAGCGCACCACAAAACTGCGCCAGCCCTTGCCACCAAACGCCGCCGACCCGCCGCGCCTTCGGCAGGAATGCCGCAGTGCCGCATTGGCGCTTACCCCAAGCGACGGGGCGCCGCAATCCCGCTACACTGGTCGGTCAGTCGTCAATCCCACCATGCCGTCCCTCAAAGATTTCTTTTCCCACCTCCGCGCCGCAGTCGTCCCTCCCTCCGCTTCCGGCTCCGCCAAGGCGAGCGGCAGCGACCCTACGCTGGTCGCCCCGCCCAACCCGCTGACGCCCCTCGATACGCTTGGCCACGTGGACGAGCCCGCCGCCGTCAACGGGCCGCCGCGCGGATTGTGGTGGCTGCGCTGGCGCAACCTGGTGGCGACCAGCTGGTTCATGTTCATCCCGCTGATAGCGATCGTGCTGTTCACGGTGGCGATGGGCGTGATCCTGTGGTCGCTCCATGAAACCGAGCGCCAGCAGCAACGCGACGCGCTTTATCGCGACGCTGCCTGGGCCCAGCAGCGCGTGCGCCTGTCCCTGCTGAGCAACCAGGATCAGCTAGCCTCGCTGGCGCGCGACATCGCCGCCGCCCAGCTGGACCAGGGCGCCTACCGCACCGCCGCGCAGGAAATCCTGCGCGAGAACCCGGAAATCGTCTTCGTCAACTGGCTGGATGCGACCCGGCGCGGGCGCTGGTCGCTGCCGTCCACCTCCGAATTCGCCAGCCGGCTGCGCGAAACCCAGGACCAGCCGCTGGAGCCCGAGGTGCTCGATACCTTCGACGCAGCGCGCGAAACCCAGCGCGTGGTGTACTCGCGCCCGCTGGTCAACGACCGCGGCGACAGCTTCATGCTGATGGAGGTGCCGATCGTACGGGACAACGAGTTCCTCGGCACCCTCGGCGCGCTTTACTCCATCAACGGCATCCTGACCCACCTGCTGCCGCCGGAGCTGACCGAGCGCTACCGCTTCTCGCTGATCGACAAGAACAACCAGATCCGCGCCAGCACTTCGTTGCGGCCGGTGCCGGGCAACGCGCTGTCCTACGAGGTGCTGCTGGACCCGCCGGGGCACTCGTTGTCGCTGCGCGCCGACGCCTACCCGCCCGCCTCCAACCTGCCCAACAACATGCTGCTGTGGCTGGTGGTGGGGCTGTCGTGCTTCCTGCTGTGGAGCCTGTGGAGCATGTGGCGCCACACCAGCCGGCGCTCCGAGGCGCAGCGCGCCTTGCTGGCTGAGACGTCGTTTCGCCGCGCGATGGAAAACTCGATGCTGATCGGGTTGCGCGCACTCGACCTGAATGGCCGCATCACTTACGTCAATCCCGCCTTCTGCCGCATGACCGGCTGGCAGGACAGCGACCTGGTCGGCCGCGTGCCGCCATTCCCTTATTGGCCGCCCAATGACCATCAGGAGATGCAAAAGCAGATCGACCTGACGTTGCAGGGCAAATCCCCGGCCAGCGGCTATGAGATGCGCGCCATGCGGCGCGACGGCAGCAGCTTCTACGCCCGCATGTATGTCTCGCCGCTGGTGGACAGCCGCGGCAGGCACACCGGCTGGATGGCCTCGATGACGGATATCACCGAGCCCAAGCGCGCCCGCGAGGAGCTCGCCGCCGCCCACGACCGTTTCACCACGGTGCTGGAAAGCCTGGACGCCGCGGTGTCCGTGCTGGCCACCGACAAGCCCGAGCTGCTGTTCGCCAACCGCTATTACCGCCAGCTGTTCGGCTGGGAAGCCGAGGGCCACCTGAAGCTGGCCGGCGGCGAGGTCGACAAGGAGCAGGTCTCCAGCGACGCCACCGACTTCGTCGACGCCTACGCCGGCCTGCCAGCCTCGGAGCTGATGCCCTACTCCTCGGACGCGCGGGAAGTCTTCGTGCCCGACATGCAGAAATGGTTCGAAGTGCGCCGCCGCTACATTCAGTGGGTCGACGGCCATCTGGCGCAGATGCAGATCGCCACCGATATCACGGTGCGCAAGGCCGCCGAGGAAATGGCGCGCCAGCATGAGGAACGGCTGCAGTTCACCAGCCGCCTGACCACCATGGGCGAGATGGCGTCGTCGCTCGCGCACGAGCTGAACCAGCCGCTGGCGGCCATCAACAACTACTGCATGGGCGCGGTGGCCCGGCTGCGCTCCGGGCGCAGCACTGCCGAGGACCTGATCCCGATCCTGGAGAAGACCTCGGCGCAGGCCGTGCGCGCCGGCACCATCATCAGCCGCATCCGGGGCTTCGTGAAGCGAAGCCAGCCCCAGCGCCGCGAAGCCGCCCTGCACGACATCGTGGCCGACGCGGTCGGGCTGGCCGACCTGGAGGCCACCCGCCGCCGCGTCACCATCCTGACCCGGCTGCCGGCGCCGCCGGTGGTGCTGTTCGTCGATCCGGTGCTGATCGAGCAGGTGCTGGTCAACCTGCTTAAGAACGCCGTCGAGGCCATGGCCGGGCTGCCGGCGCTGCGCGCCACCGGCGTGGTGCGCCTGCACGCGCGCATCGAGCCGGGCGAGATCGGCCCGAACATGCGCATCGACGTGATCGACCAGGGCCCTGGCGTTGACGAAGCCACGAAAGAACGCCTGTTTGAACCGTTCTTCAGCACCAAGTCCGACGGCATGGGCATGGGCTTGAATATCTGCCGCTCCATCATCGAGTCCCACCAGGGGCGCCTGTGGGTAGAGAACAATGCCGACGGCATCGGCTGCACGTTCAAGATCATGCTGCCGCTGCAGCCGGCGCTGATCGACCAATAACCGACCAATAAGGCGCCGGGCGGGCCGCCCGGCATTGCCAAGACAGGATCAGGCGCGCCAGGGCCGCCCCTGTCGCTTGCCGCCCGGCCCGGTTACACTTGGCGGCAAATGACTTTGATGTCCCAGGAGACTTCATGACCGTAACGCCAAACCCCACCTCCCACCGCGGCGAGACCGTCTTCATCGTCGACGACGATGAAGCCATGCGCGACTCGCTGACCTGGCTGCTGGAGGGCAATGGCTACCAGGTTCGCAGCTTTACCAGCGCCGAACAGTTCCTTTCCGCCTACGACTCGGGCCAGGTCTCCTGCCTGATCCTGGACGTGCGGATGCCGGGCATGAGCGGGCCCGAGCTGCAGGAACGCATGATCGCGGAGAACATCAATATCCCGATCGTCTTCATCACCGGCCACGGCGACGTGCCGATGGCAGTCTCCACCATGAAGAAGGGCGCAATCGACTTCATCGAAAAGCCGTTCGATGAGTCCGAACTGCGATCGCTGGTGGAGCGCATGCTGCAAAAGGCCCGCACCGACCATTCCGCCGCCCGCGAGCAGCGCGCCGCCAAGGACCTGCTGGGCAAGCTCACCACGCGCGAGCAGCAGGTGCTGGAGCGCATCGTGGCCGGCCGGCTGAACAAGCAGATTGCCGACGACCTGGGCATTTCCATCAAGACCGTGGAGGCGCACCGCGCCAACATCATGGAAAAGCTCAACGTCAACACCGTGGCCGACCTGCTGCGCCTGGCCCTGTCCAAAAACAGCTGAAGCAACAGCCGAAACAGCCGAGCCGGCGCCGAAGCCCCCCGCCGAGCTTGCGGGGGGGTGCCAGCTCAACGCCCGAGGTACTCCTCGTCGCGAAAGGTCACAACCCATTGCGGCTTGTAGACCACGAACACCGCCACCAGCATGCCCGTGAGAAAGGCCTCGCCAAACGCCAGGATCAGCACGGCGGTCAGCGTATCGGGCAGCGACAGCACCCCGTCGCCCACGCTGTAGCTACGCCAGACCGCGCGCGCCGCCCCCGCGCCCAGGGCGGCCAGCCCAGCGGCAAAGTAGCCATGGCCGAGGATGAACACAAAGGGATGGCGCGGCAGCAGCCGGCGCATGGCCCCCTGCAGCGCGGCCGACAACAAGGCGGGCAACAACCCCATCCAGACATAGCGCGGCCATAGCGCCGCCCAGTCCAGCCGGGCCCAGGTGTCGCCAGCCAGGTAGCCCAGCCCCAGGAACGACACCAGATCCACCACGAACAGCGACAGCAGGGCCAGCGGCAGCCCGAACAGGGTCACCATCAGGGTGGCGCCGAACAGCTGGATCGCCAGCCCGCCCGGCAGCGTCGCACGGGCCGTCCATAGCAGCGCCAGCAGCACCAGCGCGCCCAGCCAGCCGTGCTGCAAATCGTCGCGCTGCAGCAGTTGCCAAGGCCGGCGGCTCAGCGCCCAGGCCATGGCGGCCAGGCTGAGCACGATGAGGACAGCTGGTTCGGCCGCGGCGGCCATGGCGAAAGGGTTCGGGGCATCCATGCGGCCATGCTACCAGCGCCCTACTCTCCTGCGCCCCGGGTTGCGTCAACCTTTATAATTCCGCTTTGACCACCTCCAGCTCTCCAGCGCCCATCCCCATGCCAGCCCAACTCATCGACGGCAACGCCCTTGCCAAGCAACTCCGCACCGAAGCCGCCCAGCGCGCCGCCCGCCTGACCGAACGCGGCCACCGGCCCGGCCTGGCCGTGGTCCTGGTGGGCGAAGACCAGGCTAGCCAGGTTTATGTGCGCAACAAGGTCAAGGCCTGCGACGACAATGGCTTCCATTCCTCGCTCGACCGCTACCCCGCCGACCTGTCCGAGGCCGACCTGCTGGCCCGCATCGACGCCCTGAACCGCGACCCGCACATCCACGGCATCCTGGTGCAGTTGCCGCTGCCCAAGCATATCGACAGCCACAAAGTGCTCGAAGCGATCGCCCCGGAAAAAGACGTGGACGGCTTCCACGTGGCCAATGCCGGCGCCCTGATGACCGGCGCCCCGCTGTTCCGCCCGTGCACGCCCTATGGCTGCATGAAGATGCTGGAATCGGTCGATTTCCCGCTGCGCGGCGCCCGCGCGGTGGTGGTCGGCGCCTCCAATATCGTCGGCAAGCCGATGGCGATGCTGCTGCTGCAGGCCGGCGCCACCGTCACCATCTGCAACAGCAAGACGCGTGACCTGGGCGCCCATACGCGCGACGCGGACGTGATCGTGGCCGCCGTGGGCCGGCGCAACATCATCACCGCTGACATGGTCAAGCCCGGCGCGGCCGTGATCGACGTGGGCATGAACCGCGACGACAATGGCAAGCTGTGCGGCGATGTCGACTTCAACGGCGTCAAGGAAGTGGCCGGCTACATCACCCCTGTGCCGGGCGGCGTTGGCCCGATGACCATTACGATGCTGCTGATCAATACGCTGGAAGCCGCCGAGCGCGCGGCCGGCTGAACGTCGTATCGGCCTGCCGCGGACAGCGCCGGCGCCTTGCGCGCCGGGTGCTGCCTGGCACTGGAAATCCCGCTGCCCCGCCCCAATGTGCGGGGCATTGCCCTTACTGGCCCTGCCAAGAGAGACGTCATGGACCAAGCCGCCAACCAAGCCAACGCTGCAAATCACGCAAACGGCGACAATCCGCTGCTGGATTTCACCGACCTGCCGCGTTTCTCCGAGATCCGCCCCGAGCACATCGGCCCGGCGCTGGACGTGCTGCTGGCGACCGCGCAAGCCGCCGTCGACCGTGCCGAAGACCCGGCCACCGAAGCCACGTGGGCCAATGCCGTGGAAGCGCTGGAAGCCGCCACCGAGCCGCTGGGACGCGCCTGGGGCGTGGTGGGTCACCTGAGCGCGGTGGCGGATACGCCGCCCTTGCGCCAGGCGCATAGCGACAACCTGCCGCGCATGACCGAGTTCTGGTCGTCGCTGGGCCAGAGCCTGGCGCTCTATGACAAGTACAAGGCAATCGCCGCGAGCCCCGAATTCGCCACCATGAGCGCGGCTCGGCGCCAACTGATGGAAAACGAGTTGCGCGGTTTCCGCCTGGGCGGCGCGGAACTGCCCGAAGACAAGAAGCCCCGCTTTGCCGCGATCCAGGAGCAGCAGGCCCAGTTGTCCAAGGCCTTCTCCGACCACGTGCTCGATGCCACCAATGCCTACGCGCTGCTGATCGAGGACGAAAGCCGCCTGAGCGGCATCCCTGAAGACGCGCTGGAAGCCGCGCGCCATGCCGCTGAAAAGGACGGCAAGCCGGGCTGGAAATTCACCCTGCACTTCCCCTCCTACTTCCCGGTGCTGCAATACGCGGACGACCGCGCGCTGCGCCAGACCATGTACGAGGCCAGCGTCACCCGCGCCTCGGAACTGGCTGAGCAGTACGGCCAGGGCAAGGCCGAGTGGGACAACACGGCCAATATGCGCGAGCAGCTCGCGCTGCGCCGCGAAGAAGCGCAGTTGCTCGGCTACGCCTCCTTCGGCGAGGTCTCGCTGGTGCCCAAGATGGCAGAATCCCCGGCCGAAGTGCTGCGCTTCCTGGACGAACTGGCCGCCAAAGCGCGTCCGTATGCCGAGAAGGACTGGGACGAGCTCAAGGCATTCACCGCAAGCGAGCTGGGCCTGAGCGACCTTTCGCCCTGGGACGTGGCCTACGCGTCGGAAAAGCTGCGCGAGCAGCGCTACGCCTTCTCCGAGCAGGAGGTAAAGCAATACTTCCCCGAGCCGCAGGTGCTCAAGGGCTTGTTCAGCGTGGTGGAGAAGCTGTTCTCGGTGCGCATCGAAGCCGACCAGGCCCAGACGTGGCACGAAGACGCGCGCTTCTTTCGCGTGGTATCGCCCGAGGGCGAGCTGCTGGCGCAGTTCTACATCGACCTTTACGCCCGCGAAGGCAAGCGCGGCGGCGCGTGGATGGATGATGCCCGAGGCCGCAAGCTGCTGGACGACGGGCGCGTGCAAACCCCGGTGGCCTACCTGACCTGCAACTTCACGGCGCCGGTGGGCGGCAAGCCCGCGGTCTTCACCCACGACGAAGTGATCACGCTGTTCCACGAGTTCGGACACGGCCTGCACCATATGCTCACCCAGGTGGGCGAGCTGGGCGTGTCCGGCATCAATGGCGTGGAATGGGATGCCGTTGAGCTGCCCTCGCAGTTCATGGAGAACTTCTGCTGGGAGTACGAAGTGCTGGCCGACATGACCGCGCACGTCGACACCGGCGAGCCGCTGCCGCGCGAGCTGTTCGAGCGCATGCTGGCCGCAAAGAACTTCCAGAACGGCATGATGACGCTGCGCCAGATCGTGTTCTCGTCGTTCGACATGCACCTGCACACCAGCTTCGACCCCGCGGGCGAGAAGTCCGTGCTGGCGCTGTCCAGGGAGATCAACGATCGCGCCCATGTGGTGCCGCAGCACCCGCTGTCACGCTGGCCGAACACCTTCAGCCATATCTTTGCCGGCGGCTATGCGGCGGGCTACTACAGCTACAAGTGGGCCGAAGTGCTGTCCGCCGACGTCTATGCGGCCTTCGAGGAAGCCGCGAAGCTCTCCGGCACCGTGCTCGACGCCGAGACCGGCGCACGCTACCGCAGGGAAATCCTGTCGGTGGGCGGCAGCCGCCCGGCCATGGAATCGTTCACCGCGTTCCGCGGCCGCGCGCCGCAGATTGACGCACTGCTGCGGCACGGCGGCATGGCGGTGGCTTAACGCAGCACGTCGTTAATAGAAGAATAGAAGAGGTTAAGCGGCTCGGTCTGAGCCGCTTTTTTCATGGCGGCTCGCGCGTGCAATGCAGGTGGTCGACAGCAACGCGCAGCCCCCGCTCACCGCAATCGCCACCGAGTAACTGCCGTAGGCATCGAAGAGCCAGCCGGCGAGGCTGCCGCCCGCCATCGCGGCAATGCCCACCGCGATGTACAACCCCCCAAGGATCGCCCCGAGGTTTGCCGTGCCGAACCAGGTCGCAGCGAGCGCCGGGTACAAGGAGATGCAACCGCCGTTGGCCGCACCGAACAGGACAGCAAACAGCGCCAGCGCCGGGAAGCTTGTGGCCCCAAGCCACACGCCGTTGAGCAGCGCGAGCATCAGCGTCAGGCACATGAGCAGCCGCCCGGGACCCAGCCTGTCGCCGAGCCCGCCCAGCAACAGGCGCCCCAGGATATTGCCGGCGCCCACCAGCCCGATCAGCAGATTCCCGGCCGTGGAAGACAAGCCATGCTGCCGCGCGTACGGATGGATATGGACCAGCGCGGCGAACAGGCCAACCGAGCCCAGCAGGATGGCGCCGAAGTACCACCAGAATCGCCCGCCGCGCACGGCCTGCGCCAGGCTGAGCCCGGATGGCGGGGGAGAATGGGCAACGCCAGGCGCCGCAGGCGCGCCATCGGGATACAGGCCGGCCTCTTCCGGGCGCCCCTTTAGCAGCATTGCCATTGCCAACCCGACCACGGCGATGGCCAGCGCGAAGCAACGCATTGTCGCCTGCCAGCTCATATGCTCCATCAGCAGGCCCGCCACCACCGGTCCGATGAACGTGCCAAGCCCGGTGCCCGCCAGCGCAAGGCCCGACGCCCGGCTGCGATGCCTGACGAACCAGCGCTGCACCGCCGTCACCGCCGGCACGTAGACCAGGCCTACACCCAGGCCCACCAGCGAGCAGAAGGCCACCAGGAACCCCGCCAGCGAATCCGTGACGACGCTGGCGATGGCAAATCCCAGCGCCAGCGAGACAATGCCCATCGCAATGACCCGGCGGGTGGAGATCCGGTCGGCCAGGGACCCGGAGAATACGCCCACCACGTAGTAAATCAGCGCGGTGAACGAGAACACGGAAGCCGCCGACGAACTGCCCACCCCGAAGCCTTCCTGGATGCTCGCGAAAAATGCGCCAAACGAGTACGCGGCGCCAAATATCAGCGCCAGCAGCACGTGCGTCGCGCCAACCACATACCAGCCCGGGAATATGTTCATCCCCGCATTCCCCCTTGCGCTCACCTTTGCCATGTTGTCTCCGGTCGCCCTCTCGCCTGCCCGCCCGCGATTCCAGCATCCTGGAATCATCGATTGCGGCACATATTCTTGTATATACAAGATAAGACAACAAATCAGCGAGCCGGGATTACCCTGATCGGAGCCACACCCGAAGCCAAAACCCGCCCCCTTTTTTCTGGCGGATGCCGACCTTGAAACGAAAAATCGCTACCAATGGAAATTGGCTAGACAAGCGCGGTCAAGTAAACTGCGTGCCATGACCTACCTGCCACCCGCCGCCGCCTACGCACACATCAAGAACTACCTGAAGGACGGACTCAGCGCCGGACGCTGGCCGCCTGGCACGCTGATGCCGTCGGAATCCGAGCTGGTCACCCAGTTCCGCGTCAGCCGCATGACCGCCAACCGGGCGGTGCGGGAACTGCAGGCCGAAGGCCTGGTGGAGCGTGTGCAGGGCGTCGGCACGTTCGCCACCCAGCCCTATCGTGCGTCGTCCACGCTGACCATCCGCGACCTGCACGACGAGATCACGGAGCGGGGCCACCGCCACCGCTCCGACGTGCACATGGCGCGCGCCGAAGTCGTCACCGAGGCATTGGCGCCGCGCATCGGGTTGCCCGTCGGCAGCGAGGTCTTCCACACCTTGATCGTGCATAGCGAGAACGGCGTGCCGCTGCTGTGCGAGGACCGCTACGTCAACCCCGCCCGCGCGCCTGACTATCTCGACGTGGACTTCACCAAGACCACGCCTACCAATTACCTGCTGACTGTGGCACCGCTATGGGAAGCGCAATACTCCATCGAGGCGCAGTTGCCCACCGAGCAGGAGGCCGAGCTGCTGGGCGTCAAGCCGAGCGAGCCCTGCCTGATCGTGATCCGCCGCACCGAAAGCCAGGGCTCGCCGATCACGCTGGCACGGCTGGTGCATCCGGGGTCGCGCTATACCATCGAGGGCTCGTTCAAGCCCTAGGCACGGCCGGGCCGCAATGCGCGCAGATGGTCGATAAACCCGCGGACCTTGGCGCTGACGTGCCGCGTATCCGGATAGACCGCAAAGACCTCGGCCCTTGGCAAGACATGGTCCGGCATCAGGACCTGAAGCCGTCCGCCCTTGAGATGGTCGTCAAGCAGCCACTCGGGCAGCGCTGCGACGCCACAGCCGGCCAGCACAAACGCTAGCAAGGCCGAGGCCGTATCCGCGTGGGCCACGTTGCGGACCCGGATCGTGTGCGGCTTGCCGTGTGGGTCAGCCAGGGTCCATTGCCCGCCCTGCCCCGCGCGATTGGCAAGCCACGGCAGCGCCGCCATCGCCTGCAGCGAATCGGGCGCGCCGGTTGCACTCAGCAGCGCCGGGCTTGCCACGATCACCAGGTTGAAATGCCCGATCGGCTTAGCGCGGTGCCGCGAGTCCTCCAGCGGCCCCACCCGGATGGCTACGTCCAGCCGCTCTGCGATCAGGTCCGCGTGGGTCGAGCTGGCCTGGTAGCTCACCCGCAGATCGGGATGCAGGCGGGCAAACCCGGCCAGCGCGGGAGCGACGACGAGGTTGCCGTAATCCACCGATGCCGTGACGCGCAAGCTGCCCGAGAAGGACGCATGACCAGACCGGACCTGCTCCACGGCCGATTCAGCCTGCCGCAGCAAGACCGAGCAGTCGCGATAGAACCGCTCGCCCGCCTCCGTCAGTGCCAGGCGCCGCGTGCTGCGCGTGAGCAATGCCACCGATAGATCTTGCTCCAGCTGCTTCACGTTGAAGCTGACCACGGCCTTGGTGGTGCCCAGCGTGCCGGCTGCCGCCGTGAACGAGCCACACTCCACCACGGCCACGAACATGGCCAGACGGTTCAGATTGATCACGTTCTCAGCGCTCCATTGTCAAAAATCAGAGAACAGTATATCGGCCACTAGGCTGTTTTCTTATTCCTCCATGGTTTCTAGAATGCCGTCTTCCAGCCTGCACCTGCATGGCGCTTGCCGCCATTGCTCGACTTTCCATGCCCTACAAATCACGCGTTGCGTCGGTCTACCTCCTCGGCTTATTTATCGACCTGGTCAATATGTTCATGGCATCGGTCGCGTTCCCCGATATCGGCCAGTCACTGCAGGCGTCCGTGGGGACCGTTGCATGGGTGGCCAGTGCCTACACGCTGGGGCTGACGCTGGTCATTCCGGCAAGCACCTGGCTGGCCGGCCGCTACGGAGACAAAGCGATCTTCGTGGCATCGCTGGGGATTTTTTCCGCAGCCGCGGCCGGCGCCGGATTCGCCGGCAGCATTGAGGCGCTGATCGCCTGGCGCCTGCTGCAAGGCCTGGGGGGTGGGCTTTTGATTCCCGTCGGGCAAGCCATGACCTATCGTCTCTACTCGCAGGACGAGCGCGCGCAACTGTCAGTGATCGTGATGGCCTGCGCGCTGCTCGCGCCGGCGCTGTCGCCACTGATGGGCGGCTACGTCGTGGACAGCCTGGGATGGCGCTGGGTATTCTGGCTCAACATCCCGCTGGCCTTGGTTGCGCTCGTGCTTGCCGTGCTTTGGCTGCGCTCCGGCGAAACCACCCGGGGACACAGGCCGGACGTTGCCGGCATCGGGCTGGTCAGCCTGGCGCTTGCGCTGCTGCTGATCGGCTTGTCCCGGTTCGAGCACACCGGGCAGACCCGCGTGGGCGCCGCCCTTGTCACAAGCGGCGTCGCCGCGGGCTTGCTGCTTTTGCGGCATGTACGCCGGCGGGAGCATCCAGTCCTGGATTTCCGCGTTCTGCGGGATCCGCTGCTTCGGGCAGCCATGGTCGTCTACCTGTTCGTGCCCGGCGTGTTTACCGGCGTCAGCCTGCTCAATATGTTCTTCCTGCGCAGCGTGCTAGGCCTGAAGGCCGTCAGCGCGGGGGCGCTGATGATTCCCTACGCCCTGGCCGCCGCTGCGGGCATGACGCTGGCCGGGCGCCTCTTCAACCGGCTGGGGCCCCGCGCCCTGCTGCTGCCGGCCATGACGGTGCACGCGACCGGCATCGCCATGCTGGCGACCGTGAGCGAACCTGGCGAATGGCCGGGCATGGTGGCCGCCTTCTTGCTGATGGGAGCCGGCGGCGGCATCTGCTCGAGCGTTGCGCAAACCCTGGCGCTGCTGAATGTGTCCCCAGCGGGAATGGGCCCCGTCAGCGCAATATGGAATCTGAATCGTCAGTTGTCGTTTTGCGCTGGCGTCGCCATGGCCAGTCTTTTACTGGGCCAGTGGCTGGCCCGGCAAGGCATGGCCGACCTTGCCCTCGCGCGCGACACCACGATCGTGACGCAGGTGTTCCATGGGTGTTTTCTCGTCGCCGGCTTATGCACCCTCGTGCCGCTGCTTGTCGTCTGGCGTCTGGACGACCGGCATGATCGCCAGCCGGCAGCATCGACAACGCTTCCCTAACTCCGGGGCAACCCGCCCTGCCAACTCCTGAAGGAAACACCATCCATGCCTGACATCGCCGCGCTTTGCCTGCGTGAAATCGCCGACACCCATGTGCTGATCGAGCAATGGCTGTCGAACCCCGCTTGCCCGGAAGCCGTACTGGAAACGCTGCTGCAACGGTTTGGTCCGGACTTCAGCATGATCTCGCCAACCGGTGCGCGCATGGAGGCAGGCGGCTTTCCCGCGCTGTTCGCACGACTGCGCGGCGCCCGGCCCGGGCTGCAAATCAGGATCGATGAGTTGACGCTCGTGCATGAGGACGCGCGCTCGGCCACGGTCAGCTACCGGGAGACGCAGGCCTGGAACGCGGGCGCTTCCGAGCGGCGTGCCTCGGCGCTGTTCGTGACTGGGAACGATGCGCTTGTCACTTGGCGACACTTGCATGAGACCTGGGCCTGAGGACACCTGCCTCCCGACGTGCCTGTGGCCGCAGCGGTCGTTCATAATGTGCAGGCAAACCAGGGTGACACCGGGACGAATTCCAATGTCGCCCAGGCAACCGTCAATCAACAAGCCATTTGAACATGAGAATCGCAACCTGGAACGTCAACTCGCTGAAGGTCCGGCTACCGCAGGTACTGGACTGGTTGAGCGAGCAGGAAAAGGCCGATACGCCGATCGATGCCCTGTGCCTGCAGGAGCTGAAGATGCCGGACGACAAGTACCCGCTGGCCGAACTGGAAAGCGCGGGCTTCCACAGCGTGTTCACCGGCCAGAAGACATACAACGGCGTGGCGATCCTGGCGCGCAATGCCACCATGGCGACGCCCACCGACGTGGTGCGAAATATCCCTGGCTTCGACGACCCCCAGCAGCGCGTGGTGGCGGCGACCTATGGCGACGTGCGCCTGGTATGCGCGTACTTCCCCAACGGGCAGGCGCCGGACTCCGACAAGTTCACCTACAAGCTGGGCTGGCTGCAGGCGATCACCGCGTGGCTGCAGGAGGAAATGGTGAAGTACCCGAAGCTCGCGCTGCTGGGCGACTTCAATATCGCACCCGAAGACCGGGATGTGCACGATCCCAAGAAGTGGGAGGGGCAGAACCTGGTGTCGCCGCCGGAGCGCGATGCGTTCCGGGCGCTGGAGGCACTTGGGCTGACCGACGCATTCCGCATGTTCGAGCAGCCGGAGAAGAGCTTCTCCTGGTGGGACTACCGCATGTTTGCGTTTCGCCGCAACGCCGGCCTGCGCATCGACCACATCCTGCTGTCGCCGGCCCTGCGCGAGGCGTGCGGCGCCTGCGTGATCGATCGCGTGCCGCGCACCTGGGAGCAGCCCTCGGACCACACGCCGGTGGTGGCCACGCTCGACCTGGGCTGAGGCGTTGCGCCAGGGCGCCGGCCACCAAGCCGGCGGTCGGCATATCCGGGTAGCCACCGGCTCGCGTCCGGGCGTCTGCACGGCTACACTTGCGGGCATGAAACCGGCTACCTTCCGCCACCGCAACCTCCCCCACCTGCTGCTGCAAGCCCGCGAAACGCTGATGGCGGGCTTCCGGCCCATCCTGCGCCAGCACGGCATGACCGAGCAGCAATGGCGCGTGGTGCGCACCCTCAACGAGCAAGGCGAGATGGAGCCTAACCAGCTCGCCGATGCCTGCCTGATCCTGAGCCCGAGCCTTACCCGCATGCTGTCGAGCATGGAGGAAGCGGGCCTGATCCTGCGCTCGCGCTCCACCACGGACCAGCGCCGCCAGCTGATCTCGCTGACCGACAAATGCCGTGCCCTGATCGCCGAGATGGAGCCGCTGATCGACCGCCGCTATGAGGAGCTCGAGCAGATGATCGGCGCGGAGCGGCTGGGCAAGGTCTATGGCGCGATCGACGAATTGCTGGTGAGCCTCAGCGAACGAGACCCGCAAGCATGACCGCTCCGGTTGCGCAGGGCACAACCGGCCGGATGCTCGGGCGCCTGTTGCCGGCATGGCGTCACCGCGTGAGCCGCGCCTCCTTGCGTGCGGACCTGGTCGCGGGCCTGCTTGGCGCGGTGCTGGTGCTGCCGCAGGGCGTGGCCTTTGCCACGCTAGCCGGCCTGCCGCCGCAATACGGCATCTACGCGGCCGTGATTCCCTGCATCGTGGCGGCCTTGTTCGGCTCCAGCTGGCATGTGATGTCCGGCCCGACCAACGCCAATTCGCTGGCGCTGTTCGCCATGCTGAGCCCGGTGGCATTTGCCGGCAGTCCCGAGTACATCAATCTGGCGCTCGCCGTCACCATCATGGTTGGCTTGCTGCAGCTTGCCGTGGGCACCTTGCGCCTTGGCACGCTGGCCAACTTCATCTCGCCCTCGGTGCTGCTTGGCTTCACCTGCGGCGCGGCAATGCTGATCGGCCTCTATGCGCTCAAGGACTTGTTCGGGCTGGCCGTGCCGACGGGTACGAGCGCCTTCGGTGTGGTGCGCTTTTTGCTGGACAATGCCGACGGCATCAACTGGAGCGCGTTCACGGTAGCGGCGATCACGCTGGCGGTGACCATCGCGGTGAAGCGCGTCTCGCGCCGCCTGCCCTTCATGCTGATCGGCCTGCTGGCGGGCTACGGCGTCGCCCTGCTGCTCAACGCGCCGGGCTGGAGCGCAGGCGCGCACCACGTCAATGTGGTCGGGCCGATCCCGTCGGCCATCCCGCCCTTCCACCTGCCGAATATTTCCTGGCAGGCGATCCCCGACCTGCTTGGCATCGCCGCCGCGCTGACCATCGTGGCACTCGGCCAGTCGATCTCGATCGCCAAGGCGGTGGCGCTGCGCTCGGGCCAGCATATCGATGCCAACCGCGAATTCATCGGGCAGGGCCTGTCGAACATCGCAGGTGGCTTGTTCTCCGCCTATATCTCCTGTGGCTCGCTGAACCGCTCCATGCCTAACTACGAGGCCGGCGCGCAGACGCCGCTGGCCAGCATTTTTTCGGCCTTGCTGCTGGTGGTGCTGGTCACGGCCAGCGCCTCGCTGCTGGCGCAGATCCCGCTGGCCTCCATCGCCGCGATGTTGCTGCTGGTGGCCTGGGGCCTGTTCGATTTCGGCCGGCTGCGCCGCATCGCCAGCCTGAGCCGCACGGAATTCGCCATCGCCATCAGCACCTTTGTCGCCACGCTGGCCATCCGCCTGGAGATGGCGGTCTTGCTCGGCACCATCCTGTCACTGGTGGCCTATCTCTATCGCACCTCGCGGCCGGCGGTGCGCAGCCTGGTGCCAGACGCCGACGACCCCGACCGGCGCTTTACGCCGCTCGACGAACTGCATCGCCCGCAACCGGAATGCCCCCAGCTCAAGCTGCTGCGCATGGAAGGCGCGATCTACTTCGGCGCGGTCCAGTACGTGACGGACCGCCTGCACGAAGCACGCAACGCCCATCCCGGCCAGATCCATCTGCTGGCCATGACCAAGAGCATGAACTTCATCGACCTGGCCGGCGCTGAGATGTGGGAAAGCGAGCTGAGCGAGCGGCGCGCCACCGGCGGCGACCTGTATTTCCATCGTCCGCGCACGCAGGTGCTGCAGACGTGGGACCAGACCGGCTTCGCGCTGAAGCTGGGCGAAGGGCACATCTTTTCCACCAAGCGGCAGGCGCTGCACACCATCATTGCGCGCCTCGATCCCGCAGGCTGTGCGCAATGCCAGGCACGCATCTTCGAAGAATGCGCTAGCCGCCCTGGCGGGCCAGGCTACCCGGCAAAACCGGCTTGAGCGCGATCAACGTGATCGGCACGATCGGTGCGATCGGGAAGCTCAGTGATGAGCGCGGGGAATTAAAAAGAGAAACGCCGGCGGGAAACCGGCGTCAGGCGGCGAGAAGCCGCAACGACTTGAAGCGGTAGCCCGGGATCGGACCGATGACCGGCCCGGACTGGGATCCGCTTCAGAGCGGCGCCACATGGGCGCGCTTGACTACCACTGGCTGGGCGGCGCCCTGCTCGATCAGCACCACCGCAGCACGCTCGATGGTTTCACGTCCGGCGCGGAATGCCTCTTCCAGCGATAACACCTGGTCGGCACTGAAGCCTTCCCACAGCGCTTCACGGGTCACCACGCAAGTGACTGGTTGGCCGTCGACAACGGCGTGAAATAGCAAGCCTTCATTGTTGATATCGTAACGCTCTTGCTCTTGGAACTTGATATCCATCGGTACAGCCCTCCATTGCAAGTGAAGAATCATCCTAACATGGGTCGGCCCGACTCGTCCGCAAAGGCCTACGCTCCGCTCACCCCAAGCAAGACTGCCGAAACCCCGGGCGAGTTCCCACGGCGTGAGTGCCTGAGTTCGGTGCAAGGAGAAGGAATAAGGCTGCCCGGGAATTGCACGTACGACGGCGAAATCGCACACGGCATTTCCAGAGCACCCTCATGCGGGAAAAATTACGCAGGGTGTTTGACAAACTCAAAAACCATGATACAATCTTTTTCTTCGTTGGGGCGTTAGCTCAGTTGGTAGAGCAGCGGACTCTTAATCCGTAGGTCGAGTGTTCGAGTCACTCACGCCCCACCAGCGAATTCTAAAAGCCGGAAGCAGCAATGCTTCCGGCTTTTTCCATTGGCTCTCCAGGTCTGTCGTCGCCCGCCCTACGTCTGCGGCGATCCATCCGTCGAAAAACACGCACAAAAAAAAGCCCGCTATCGATGGCGGGCTGGGGAAGGGTCAGGGGCGTTCAGGGAACGACCCGAGGCCTAGTGTGAATACATTACAGACATGCCGCGACCCCTCTCCAGAGGGGTCGCACGCGCGGCACATTCCATTGTTGCCTCACCCTTGCCTGGCGCGCTCGAACAGTTCACGCGCGAGCCCGCGATGCTGCGCAAGGACGCGCGGCAACTCCACCGTCTGCAACTCGCCATCGCGCACCACCACCTTGCCGTTGATCACGCTGGCGGCGACATTGCCCGGCGTGCAGAACACCAGCGCCGCCACCGGATCGTGGCCTGCACCGGCGTAGCCCACCTGCGCCATGTCGAACGACACGAAATCGGCCGACATGCCAGGCTCAAGCGCACCGATATCGTCGCGCCCCAGCACGCGCGCCCCGCCCAGCGTAGCGATCTCCAGCGCCTCGCGCGCGCTCATGGCGGCGGGCCCGTAGCCCACGCGCTGCAGCAGCATGGCCTGGCGCACCTCCCCCAGCATATGCGCGCCATCGTTCGACGCGCTGCCATCCACACCCAGCCCGACCGGCACGCCGGCATCGCGCATTGTGCGCACCGGCGCAATGCCTGACGCCAGGCGCATGTTCGAGCAAGGGCAATGGGCAACGCCCGTGCCCGTGCGGGCAAACAGCGCAATACCTTCATCATCCAGCTTGACGCAGTGGGCGTGCCACACATCGGGGCCGACCCAGCCGAGTTCTTCGGCGTACTGGGCCGGCGTGAGGCCGAACTTCTCGCGCGAGTAGGCGATGTCGTTGTCGTTCTCGGCCAGGTGGGTGTGCATCGACACGCCATAGTTGCGTGCCAGCAGTGCCGACTCGCGCATCAGGTCGCGCGAGACGGAGAACGGCGAACACGGCGCCACCACCACCCGCAGCATCGCGTGGCGCGAAGCGTCGTGGTACCGCTCGATCAGCCGCTGGCTGTCCTTCAGAATGGCGTGCTCCTCCTCCACCACCGAATCGGGCGGCAGGCCACCCTTGCTGCGGCCCACGCTCATCGATCCGCGCGCGGCATGGAACCGCATGCCCATTGCCGCCGCGGCTTCAATGGAATCGTCCAGGCGCGAGCCATTGGGATACAGGTACAGGTGATCGCTGGTGGTAGTGCAGCCGGACAGCATCAACTCAGCCATCGCGGTACGGGTCGACACGTCGATCATTTCCGGCGTCAGGTGCGACCACAACATATAGAGGTTGGTGAGCCAGGTGAACAGCTCGGCGTCCTGCGCCGCCGGCACGGCGCGGGTCAGGCTCTGGTACATGTGGTGGTGCGTGTTGACCAGCCCGGGGATCACCACCTTGCCACGCATATCGATCACCTCGGCGCCGCCCTCGTCGATCAGCCGGCGGTATGGCGGCGGCAGCTCGGTGGTGGCGCCCACCCATTCGATCGTCGGGCCTTGCGCCACCAGCGCGCCATCCGGGATCTCGCGGCGTTGCGCATCCATGGTCACCAGGATGTCGGCATTGATCAGGATGAGGGGCATGGCAGGATCTTCAGGTTGGTGGCGAAAATACCCGGCACGTCATGCGGCCAGGCCCACACAGTCTAAGACGCCGGCAGGCCTTGGCAAAGCATCGATTTCCACCGACGGTGTACGCAAAAACAGCACAACCAAGCACTGCGCCGCTAACGCACGCCAGCAAACAACACCACCAGGCCCTCGCCAATCCGCTCGGCCATCAGTTCCGCCGCAGCGCTCAGCGGATTGCGCGCGCGCGCGACCAGCCGCAGCGTCTGACACGGCAGCTGGCCGTCGCGCAGCGGCACCCAGGCCAGCGCCCCGCGCTCCCGCTCCTCCAGCACGTCGAGCGGATTCAGGAAGGCGATGCCGGCCCCAAGCATGACCAGGCGGCGCATCAGCGCGGTCGAAGTGGTCTCGGTGACCGGCGACACCGCGACCGCGGCTCGCGCGAAGGCCTCATCGAGGATGGCGCGGATCGACATCGACGGCGCGGGCAGGATCACCGGGCAGGCCAGGCACTCGCTGAGCAGCGTCGACGGCTGCGCGGCCAGCGCATGCCCGGGCGGCACCACCGCGCCGATATGCCAGTCGTTGCTGGCCAGGATGCGGAAGGCAGCGATATCGGGCAGGTCGTAGGCAAGGCCGAGATCGACATCGCCGCGCTCGACAGCGCTGACGATGTCGGCCACGGGCAGATCCAGCAGGCGCACCAGAATGCCCGGGTACTGCTGGCGAAAGGCATGCACCAGCGACGGCATCAGCGAGCCGGCGAGGCCGGCCGTGGTCGCCACGGTGACTTCGCCCTGGCGCACACCCTTCACGGCTTCGATACGGCTGCGCAGCAGTTCGTGCTCGCGCAGCGTCTGGCGCACGTGCGCCAGCACCATTTCGCCCAGCGGGGTCAGGCGCAGGCGTTTGTTGATGCGCTCGAACAAGGGCGCGCCCAGTTCCGTCTCCAGGTCCAGGATCTGCCGGTTGATTGCGCTCGGCGCCACGTGCAGATGCAGCGCGGCCTGGCGGATCGATCCGCGGCTCACCACCTCATCGAGGTAGCGCAGGACTCTGGCGTGCATGACGGGCTCCGGATTCGGGCGTTGGATTCAGCGCGGAAGCGACATTCCGCGCCTGGGAAGACGAGCGCATTGTAGCCGCTGGCAAGGCGCACGAAATCCGTGTCGCGCTGACAGTCTCTTCAGGCGACATGGAGTACGCTGGCATCAGTTGCCGGCCGATGGCGACCCGGCCCACCTCGATATCCTGCCAGCGCCCGGCGCTCCGACTTCCATGGCCACGAAGACAAGCAGCAAGAAGCCCGTCACGAAGCGCGGTGCAAAGCATGGCGGCGAACCCCGCCCGCCCGGCCCGGCAAAACGCCAGGATGCACTGATGCGGTGCCGGAACCTGAAGATGGCGCGCTCCGCCCACGCATACGTGCGCGGCAACACGCGCAAGTTCTACGAATGGCTGGAGGCCAAGCAACCGCACGCCCTGCCCGAGGGCCCGGCGATCTGGATCTGCGGCGACTGTCATGTGGGCAACCTTGGTCCGATCGCCGATATCCAGGGCCACGTCGACATCCAGATCCGCGACCTTGACCAGACCGTGATCGGCAACCCGGCGCACGACCTGATCCGCCTGGCGCTGTCGCTGGCCACCGCAGCGCGCGGCTCGGACCTGCCCGGCGTGATTACCGCGCGCATGCTGGAAAGCCTGATGGTGGGCTATGAAAGCGCTTTCGATAATCCCGAGGCCGCGGCCGGCCTGACTTCGCGCCGGCCTGCCGCGGTACGTACCGTGATGCGCCAGGCCCTGGGGCGCCAATGGAAGCATCTCGCCCACGAACGCCTGCGGGACACCGCCCCCTCCATTCCACTCGGCAAACGGTTCTGGCGGCTCGCCGCGGACGAGCGGCGCGCAATCGGCGCCCTCTTCGAGCGGCGCGAGATCGCCCACCTCGCCACGCTGCTGACCTCCCGTGACGAAGGCGCGCGCGTGGAGGTGATGGACGCCGCCTACTGGGTCAAGGGCTGCAGCTCGCTGGGACGATTGCGCTTCGCCGTATTGCTGTCCGTTGGCAGCAATGACAGCCCCGATCCCGAAATCTGCCTGATCGATATCAAAGAAGCGGTAAACGCTGCGGCGCCGGGCTACCCCAAGGTGAACATGCCACGCGGCAATGGCGAGCGGGTAGTGGAAGGCGCCCGCCATCTCTCGCCGGCACTGGGCGATCGCATTCTTTCTGCGCAGCTGCTCGACAAGGCGGTCTTCATCCGCGAGCTGCTGCCGCAGGACCTGAAACTGGAGATCGATACGCTGCCACAGGAAGAAGCCAGCCGCGTCGCGAGGTACCTGGGTGAGGTGGTCGGCAACGCCCATGCGCGCCAGATGGACCTGGCCACCCAGCGCAGCTGGCTTGGCGAGCTGGCGCGCAATCGCTCCAGGCAACTGGATGCGCCGTCCTGGCTATGGACCAGCGTGCTGGACCTGATCGCCAGCCATGAGGTGGGCTACCTCGAACACTGCCGCAAATTCGCGCTCGGACCGGAGGCACATATCTAAAATCCAAAAGCAAAACAGCTATTGCAAAGTCAAAAATCGTCCTCTATAATCTTGGACTTCGTTGGGGCGTTAGCTCAGTTGGTAGAGCAGCGGACTCTTAATCCGTAGGTCGAGTGTTCGAGTCACTCACGCCCCACCAGCGAATTCTAAAAGCCGGAAGCAGCAATGCTTCCGGCTTTTTCCATTGGCGCGCCAACCCTGCTGGGTCTCTCCGTGGGCGTGGCAACCCTGGGCCAACCTCCTCCCACACAACGGCGCATACGCGGGTTGATACCAATTCCGCCGGCTACGCTTTCACGGTTGAATTGCGCCTGGAGCATAATGCGGAACATGGTTCCGCATCACGGAACCCATCCGACATCTCCAGCGTCCCGCGGCAAGCAGGAACAAGGGCAGCAGCGCGACGCAGATCGCCGTGCCCCAACCCGCGCCCGCCCGGGCCGTCATTAGACCTAGAACCCTCGGGAGCCTCTCTTGAAAGCAGTATTGAATGTCGGCAGCGCAGCTTGCCTGGCCCTTCTTGGCCTGTGCCACAGCGCCTTTGCACAAACCTACCCGACCAAGCCGATCCGCCTGATCGTGCCGTTCGCCGCGGGCGGCACCACGGACATCGTGGGCCGCGCGGTGGCCGACGGCATCGGCCGTGAGCTTGGCCAGGTCGTGGTGGTGGAGAACCGCGGCGGCGGCGGCGGCGCGATCGGCGCCGATGCGCTGGCCAAATCCGCGCCCGATGGCTACACGCTGGGCATTGCGACGGTCAGCACCATGGCGACCAACCCCGCCACCAACGCCCGCAACCCCTACGATCCGATCAAGGACTTCGCGCCCATTACCAACCTGGTCAATGTGCCGAACGTGCTGACGATCAACCCCAAGGTGCCGGCCAAGAACCTGCAGGAGTTCATCGCGCTGGTCAAGGCCAACCCCGGCAAGTACAGCTATGCGTCGGCAGGCAAAGGCAGCATCTCCCACCTCGACGGCGAACTGTTCAAGTTCCTGACCAAGACCGACATGGTCCACATCCCCTACCGTGGATCGGGCCCCGCCCTGAACGACACGCTGGCGGGCCAGGTGAGCGGCCAGTTCGACAACCTGCCCTCATCCATGCCGCACATCCAGGCCGGCAAGCTGCGCGCCCTCGCGGTAGCGGCGCCCAAGCGCGTGGATGGCTTGCCCGACGTGCCGACCTTTGCCGAAGCCGGCATGAAGGACATGAACAACATGGCCTGGTACGGCCTGGTGGCACCCGCCGGCACGCCTGCCGCGATCATCGCCAAGGTGCATGACGCTGCCGTGAAGACCTTGCAGGACCCGAACGTGAAACGCCGCCTGGCGGAAAGCGGCGCCTACCCTGACGGCAACACGCCGCAGCAATACGCCGCGCAGATCAAGCGCGAGCTGGAAATGCGCAAGAAGATCGCGCGCGACCAGAACATTACGCTCGAGTAACCGGCGACCAGTAACGAGTAACGTCGCAACGGCCCGGCTGCCTGCAGCCGGGCCTTGCCAGGGCTCGCGCCTTCGGCAAACCCGCCCCCCTCCCTTCCATAAGCCCCTCCCCAAAAACAACGCTTGCCTTGATCTGGCGCATAGCCGGCCAGGCCAATAAGCGGTTCAATACAGTGGGAAGAAAGATTAACTTCGCAGGGTCATCCCAAGTCGGTAGAGTCACCCTGGTCTGACGACCATTTTTGCGGCCATGCCCCCTGCCCGTGGCCATTGCTCTCGCACTACCCAAGCTTTACTCACGAGGATGAAAATGCGCAACAAGACCGTACCCGCCCTGATCATCGCCGCCCTCACCGCCTTTGGCGGCGTGCAGCTGGCGCACGCCCAGAAGAACTACACCGATGGCGGCGACCTTTATGGCGGCGCCCATACCAACAAGACGGACCCGAACAAGAGCGCCGCCAAGTCCGGCAAGTTCGATCCGTACACGGATGGCGCGAAGAAATCGACCAAGTCGAACCTGAACGCTTCCGGCGCCAAGAAGAAGGCCGATCCCTATACGGACGGGGCCAAGGCTGGCAAGCCCGATCCGTACACGGACGGCGCCAAGGCCGGCAAGTTCGATCCCTATACCGACGGCGCCAAGGCCAAACAATAAGCGGAAGCGGCAGGCAGCAAGCAGCCTGTCCCGCCGGATGGTGCGCCAGCGCACCATCCGGGCCGCAGGGAACAGGCAAGATCAGCCAGCGGGATCGAACACGGCAATGCCCAACGCCCGCTTGAAACGCCATCTGAGCCAGATGGCACCGCATGTGGAAATGTGAGAAATGTCCGAGAATGGATTCGGAAGGCCGCCTACAGCGTGAACCGTAGCGCAGGCTTACCCTTTCGCGATCCCGGACCTCTCCCTTTCGGAGACCATCATGCTAGACCTGCTGATCCTAATGGCTTCCTCCCTGGTGCTGGCCGTGCTCATCTTCAAGGGATAAGGGATACCGAAAAGGGATGAAGGCCGGAAGACAACAGGGAAGGTCCAAGCGCAAGCCGCTTCAGGCTGCGGCCAGGGCCGCCTTCGTGCCGCCCATCGTGCCTTCCTCGCGCAAGCGCACGTGCCAGGCCAGCGCCTCCTCGATGAGGTGCGGGGTATGCCCGCCGCGGCGCGTGGCGCGCGTCACGTAATCACGCAGCAACTCCCGATACAACGGATCCGCGCAGTTGGCGATGATCTGCTGCGCGCGCTCGCGCGGCGCCAGGCCGCGCAGATCGGCCAGGCCATGCTCGGTCACAATGATGTCGACATCATGCTCGGTGTGATCCACGTGAGACACCATCGGCACGATGCTGGAGATGGCGCCGGCCTTTGCCATCGACTTGGTGACGAACACCGACAAATGCGCATGGCGCGCGAAGTCTCCCGACCCGCCGATGCCGTTCATCATGTGTGTGCCACCCACGTGCGTGGAGTTCACGTTGCCGTAGATATCGCACTCCAGCGCCGTGTTGATGGTGATCAGCCCGAGCCTGCGCAGCAGCTCCGGATGGTTGCTGATCTCCTGCGGGCGCAGGATCACACGCTCCTTGTACCGATCCAGGTCTGCCAGGAAGCGCGCGTAGACGGCGCTGGTCAGCGTCACCGATGACGCAGAGGCAAAGCGCAGCCGCCCGGCGTCCAGCAACTCGATCGTGCTGTCCTGCAGCACTTCCGAATACATCGTGAGATCGCGGAACGGGGAATCGATCAGGCCATGCAGCACGGCGTTGGCGATCGTGCCGATGCCGGCCTGCAGCGGCTGCAGCGAAGGTGCCAGCCGGCCTGAGCGTACTTCATGCGACAGGAAATCGTTCAGGTGCCCGGCGATCTGGCGCGTTTCCTGGTCGGGCGGCAGCGCATTGGACGGGCTATCGTCCTTTTGCGTGATCACGATGGCGGCGATCTTCGCGGGGTCCACCGGAATAAAGGGCAAGCCGATGCGCTGGTCCACCGAGACCAGCGGAATGGGCTGGCGATGTGGCCGCGCCGTCGGCAGGTAGATGTCGTGCAGGCCTTCCAGGCCGGCCGGCATACTGAGATTGATCTCGACGATCACCTTCTGCGCCAGCATCGCGAAGCTCGCGGAGTTGCCGACCGAAGTCGACGGCACGATGCCGCCGGATTCGGTGATCGCGACCGCTTCCACCACTGCCACGTCTACCGGCGCGATCTGGCGCCCGCGCAGTTGTTCCACGGTTTCGGACAGATGCTGGTCGATGAACATCACCTCGCCCGCGTTGATCTTGCGCCGCAAGGTGGCATCCACCTGGAACGGCAGGCGCCGCGCCAGCACATTGGCCTCGGCCAGCATCTTGTCGGTATCGTTGCCCAGCGAGGCGCCGGTCATCAGCGTGATGCGCAGCGGCTCGTGCGCCGCGCGCCTTGCCAGCGCCTGCGGCACCGCCTTGCAGTCGCCGGCGCGGGTGAAGCCGCTCATGCCTACGGTCATGCCGTCCCGGATCATCGCCGCCGCGGCCTCGGCCGGCATGACCTTGTCGAGCAGGCTGGCCAGCCGGATACGTTCCTTGTACATCTTATGTCTCCATGATGCCCGTCCCGGCCCGTGAGGCCGCGCCGCGCGCCGCGACAAGGCCAGGCGCCCAGTTCGGCTCGCGCTTCCTACCGGCGGGTAAGGCGCAGATAGGCAGTGTAGCCACGGCAGGCACATTCCTGCGGCGATATAAAATCATGAAAACCAGTCGTAAATCTCATACATCCCAACGCCCGCGCCAGGCCGGAGCGGGCAAAGCCAGCCCGCGCACATTGTGCGCGGTGCCGCCCTTTATGCTCTACAGTAGTTAGCACGGTCATGCTGCCAGGACGCAGGCAACACACGACGCGCGTCGCGCGGTGCCTGTGGCGGCAACGGACTGCCAAAACAGCCGTCTGGGGGAGAGACACCATGCTGGCGGAAAGCGAAGCGCGACAGGCCCAGTTGCTGGCCGACCTGATGCAGTTCGCCCAGGGCCGCCTGCCCGGCGACGTGTTCGTCCAGGCCGAGCCATTCCTGCGGCACTACTACGACCTGGCCGACGCCGAAGACCTGCTCAAGCGCAACGTGGCCGATCTCTATGGCGCGGTCATGGCGCACTGGCAGACCGCCCAGCGCTTTGTCCCGGGCAATGCGCGGCTGCGCGTCTACAACCCCAACCTCGAGCAGCACGGCTGGCACTCCGACCACTCGGTGGTGGAGATCGTCAACGACGACATGCCGTTCCTGGTGGACTCCGTCACCATGGAGATCAACCGGCTGGGGCTGGCCCTGCATTCCGCGATCCACCCGGTCTTCCGGGTCTGGCGCAACGCGGATGGCACCATCGCCAAGGTGGGCCTGGGTGGCGAGGGCGACACCACGGCGAGCGAGCCCGCCGGCGGTCCCCGGCTCGAATCCTTCATCCATTTCGAAGTGGACCGCTGCGGCGACACCGCCACGCAGGAGGCCTTGCGCAACGGCATCGCCCGCGTGCTGGGCGACGTGCGCGCCGCGGTGCAGGACTGGCCGGCGATGACCGCCATCACCCGCGCCACCATCGACACGCTGGCGCAGGGCCCGGATGGCAACCGGCCCGATACACAGGAGGCCTGCGCCTTCCTGCAGTGGATGCTGGACGAGCATTTCACCTTCCTCGGCCAGCGCGACTATGAACTGGTCACCCAGGACGACCGCTTCTTCCTGCGCGGCGTGCCCGGCTCCGGCACCGGCATCCTGAGCGAAAGCCTGCACCCGCCCGAGGAGGACACACTGACCGAGCTGCCCGCGGCGGCCACCTCGGTCATCGAAGACAGGTCGCCGATCTTCGTGACCAAAGCCAATTCGCGCTCCACCGTGCACCGGCCCGGCTACCTGGACTACGTCGGCATCAAGCTGACGGACGCCAACGGCAAGCTCTTTGGCGAGCGGCGCTTCGTGGGCCTCTACACCTCCACCACCTACATGATGTCGTGCGAGGACATCCCGCTGGTGCGGCGCAAGTTCGGCAACATCCTGGCGCGCGCGGGCTTCCTGACCAAGGGTCATCTCTACAAGTCGCTGGTGACCATCATTGAGCAATACCCGCGCGACGAACTGTTCCAGGCCGAGGAAGACGAACTGTTCCACATCACGCTGGGCATCCTGCGCCTGCAGGAACATCAGCGCATCCGCCTGTTCGTGCGACGCGACCGCTTCGACCGCTTCGTCTCCTGCCTGGTGTTCGTGCCGCGCGACAAGTACAACACGGATCTGCGCCAGCGCATCCAGAAGCTGCTGATGACCGCCTTTTGCGGCAACAGCTGCGAGTTCACGCCGCAACTCTCCGAGTCACCGCTCGCGCGCATCCAGCTGATCGTGCGCGGCGAGCCTGGCACCATGCCCGAGGTCAACCCGGACGAGCTGGAAGAGCGCATCGTGCAAGCCGCCCGCCGCTGGCAGGACGACCTTGCCGCCGCCCTGCTCGACAGCACCGGCGAGGAGCAAGGCAACCGCCTGCTGCGCCGCTACGGGGACTCCTTCCCGGCCGGCTACCGCGAGGACTACCCGGCCCGCATCGCCGTGCGCGACATCGAGCTGATGGAGGCGGCACAGGCCACCGGCGGCATCGCCATGAACCTGTACCGGCCCATCGAAGCCGCGCCCGGCGCATTCCGCTTCAAGGTCTACCGCGCCCGCGAGCCGATCGCGTTGTCGCTCAGCCTGCCGATGCTGGAGCACCTTGGCGTGCGCGTGGACGAAGAGCGTCCCTACCTGATCGAGCCCAACGGCGCGGCACCGGTGTGGGTCCATGATTTCGGACTGGAAATGGCCGATGGGGTCGCGGCCGGCATCGACCTTGGCGCCGATATAGCGCGCATCAAGGCGCTGTTCGAGGACGCCTTCGCGCGCGCCTGGAACGGTGAGATCGAGAACGACGACTTCAACCGCCTGGTGCTGCGCGCCGAGCTCGCCGCGCGCGACGTGACCATCCTGCGCGCCTATGCCCGCTACCTTCGCCAGGTCGGGTCGACCTTCAGCGATGCCTATATCGAGCGGGCGCTGACCGGCAACCCGGCTATCGCCTCGCGCTTCGTGGAACTGTTCGTCGCGCGCTTCGACCCCGCCACGGAAAGCGCCCGCGCCGCGCGCTGCGCGCGCCTGCAGCAAGCCATCGGCACGGAGCTGGACCAGGTGCCCAACCTCGACGAAGACCGCATCCTGCGCCTGTTCCTGGGCGTGATCAACGCCACGGTGCGCACCAACTATTTTCGCCACGGCCCCGACGGCGGGCCGCGCCCTTACCTGTCGTTCAAGTTCAACCCCGCGCTGGTGCCCGGCCTGCCCGAGCCGCGCCCGATGTTCGAGATCTGGGTCTACTCCCCGCGCGTGGAAGGCGTGCACCTGCGCGGCGGCCCGGTGGCGCGTGGCGGCCTGCGCTGGTCCGACCGGCGCGAGGATTTCCGCACCGAGGTGCTGGGGCTGATGAAGGCCCAGATGGTGAAGAACACGGTGATCGTGCCGGTGGGC
Source organism: Cupriavidus sp. GW822-FHT02D05 (assembly GCF_058802485.1). Lineage (NCBI taxonomy): Bacteria > Pseudomonadati > Pseudomonadota > Betaproteobacteria > Burkholderiales > Burkholderiaceae > Cupriavidus > Cupriavidus sp. GW822-FHT02D05. Next base: position 271,116 of record NZ_JBXAOE010000002.1, read on the forward strand.
AGCAAGGGCGGGTTCGTGGTCAAGCGCCCGCCGCCAGCGAACGACCGCGACGCCTTCCTGCAGGAAGGCATTGCCTGCTACCAGACCTTCCTGCGCGGCCTGCTCGATGTCACCGACAACCGCGTCGCCGGCACCTTGGTGCCGCCGCCGGAAGTGGTGCGTGAAGATGGCGACGACCCCTATCTGGTGGTCGCCGCCGACAAGGGCACGGCCAGCTTCTCCGACTACGCAAACGCGATCTCCGCGGAGTACGGCTTCTGGCTCAGCGACGCGTTTGCCTCGGGCGGCTCGGTCGGCTATGACCACAAGAAGATGGCCATCACGGCGCGCGGCGCCTGGGAATCGGTCAAGCGCCATTTCCGCGAGATGGGCGTCGACATCCAATCCGCGGACTTCACCGTCGCCGGCATCGGCGACATGTCGGGCGACGTGTTCGGCAACGGCATGCTGCTGTCGCCCCATATCAAGCTGGTGGCCGCGTTCGACCATCGCCATATCTTCCTCGACCCCAACCCCGACCCCGCCGCCAGCTTGCGCGAGCGCCAGCGCATGTTCGAGTTGCCGCGCTCGAGCTGGGCGGACTACGACATGAGCCTGGTCTCCGCCGGCGGCGGGCTGTTTCCGCGCTCCGCCAAGACCATCGCGATCACGCCGGAGGTGCAGGCGAGCCTTGGCATCAGCGCGAGCGTGCTCTCGCCCGCCGAACTGGTCCACGCGATCCTGTTGGCGCCGGTCGACCTGCTCTATAACGGCGGCATCGGCACCTATGTCAAATCCAGCCGCGAGAGCCATCTGCAAGTGGGCGATCGCGCCAACGACGCGGTGCGCGTCAACGGCGCCGAGCTGCGCTGCAAGGTGGTGGGCGAAGGCGGCAACCTTGGCTTCACGCAGCTTGGCCGCATCGAGTTCGCACTCAATGGCGGGCGCATCAACACCGATGCGATCGACAACTCTGCCGGCGTCGATTGCTCCGACCATGAGGTCAATATCAAGATCCTCCTGGGGCTGGTGGTGGCGGACGGCGAGATGACCGAGAAGCAACGCAACAAGCTGCTCGCGGAAATGACTGACGAAGTCGGCTTGCTGGTGCTCGAGGACAACTACTACCAAAGCCAGGCGCTGTCGGTTGCCGGGCGCAACGCCGCCGCGCTGCTTGATGCGGAGGGCCGGCTGATCCGGTGGCTGGAGCGCGCCGGCCGCCTCAAGCGCGCGCTGGAATTCCTCCCGAGCGAGGATGAACTGGGTGAGCGCAAGGCCGCCGGGCTGGGCCTCACCTCGCCCGAACGGGCGGTGCTGCTGGCCTACAGCAAGATGTGGCTGTACGACGAGTTGCTCACGTCGGCGCTGCCAGAGGACCCACTGGTGGCCGGCCTCCTGCCCGCCTATTTCCCGCAGCCGCTGCGTGAGCGGCACGCCGACACCATGCTGCGCCATCCGCTGCGCCGGGAGATCCTGGCCACGCACCTCACCAACACGCTGGTCAACCGCATCGGCGCCACCTTTGTCCACCGCATGCAGGAAGAAACCGATGCGCGGCCCGCGGACATCGTACGCGCCTGCCTGATTGCGCGCGACGTATTCGGCCTTGACCCGCTCTGGCTGCGCATCGACGCGCTGGACAACCAGGTCGACGATGACGTGCAGGCGCGCATGTTCGTCGCCGTGGGACGCCTGCTGGACCACGCCAGCCTGTGGTTCCTGCGGCATCCGCACGCGGGCGGCCCCACCGATGGCGACAGTGCGCGCTACGCCGAAGCCGCGGCCTGGCTCACACCGCAGCTACCCGCACTGCTGGCCGGGCCAGAGGCCACCGCGCTGGCGCAATGGCGGCAAGACCTGACTCAGTCCGGCGTGGACGATGAACTGGCCCTGCGCGTGGCTGCGGGAGAAATCTCCGCGGCGGCACTGGATATCGCCGAGGTGGCGGCGGCCACGCAGCGCAGCCTGGCGCTGGTGGCAGGTGTCTATTTCGCGCTCGATACGGAGTTCAGTTTTGGCTGGCTGCGCGAACGCGCCCTGGCTTTGCCAGCCGACAGCCATTGGGACCTGCTGGCGCGCACCACGACACTCGAAGACCTCGGCCGCCTCAAGCGCGCGCTCACGGTCAGCGTGCTGGCGCAGCCACAGGCACTGGATACGCCGGCACAACTGATCGAGGCATGGCGCGGCGGGCGCCAGGCGCAGATCGAGCGTTTCTCGCGCATGCTGGCGGATCAGCGTGCATCGGGTGCGGCCGGCTTGTCGATGCTGTCGGTGGCGGTGCGGGAAATCGGCTTGCTGGAACGCAGCCAGCAAGCCGGGTAGACGCAGGCACGGCCGATTGGCGACAATGGGGGCCTTAGCCAGCGCGCTTGCACCGGACCCCCGATGAACAAACCCGTCAAAGCCGCGATTGCTGCGGCGATCGTCGTCGCTGCCACCAGCTACGCCAGCCCCTACTGGACGCTCTACCAGATGCGCGCTGCCATCGAAATGCGCGATGCCGACAAGTTCTCCCGCTATGTCGACTATCCGGCCCTGCGGGAAAGCCTGAAGGCGCAGCTGACGTTGTCCCTGCAGCAAAAGCTCGGCACGCCCGCCTTGCAGAACATGCCCTTTGCCGGCATCGGGCAGGCAATCGGCCTGGCGGTCATCAACACCATGATCGACACCATGGTGTCGCCCGCCGGCGTCATGGCGCTCATGGCCGGCGAGAAGCCCGCCACGGCGCCGCAGCCAGCACCCCGCGTGCGCCCTGCCCCCGCACCTGCGGAAAACAAGGGCGAACCGGCCGGGCCCGCCAAGGAGGAAGCCGCCAAGGACGCGCTCAAGTACAGTTTGTCCTATCGCGCGCTGAACACCGTGGAAGCCTCGGCCACCAAGGACAATGGCGACCGCATTCTCATTGGCCTGACGCGCCAAGGCATATGGACGTGGAAATGGAGCAGCGTCGTGCTGCCGGAGCTTTCCAAGCCTTAGGCCATATTTGGCCTAAGGCCTCTTTTGGACCTTAGGCCCCTTTTGGACCTTAGGCTTTGATGCCAGGATTCACCGGCCCCATTTCGCCTCGAGCAGCACCGCCGCCTTGATGGCGTCGATGGTCTCCTCTTCGGTCTTGAAATCGCCCAGCAGCCGCTTGGACTTGCCGCTGAGCACTGCCGCCTGGAGCGCCTTGCCGGATGCCTCCGACGTGCCCGGACTCCAGCAATAGCGCGCCGTCCATGAGCCATCCTGCAAACGCTCGGCCACCCAGATGACGCGAAAATCCTCGAACACTACCCCGAAAGGCTCGTCTTCGTTCATTGCAACCTCCACAACACGCGATCGCTCCCCTCGAACACCACGGCAGTGCGCGCGCGTGCCGTGTCAGCATCATCGCCCGGTCGGGATCGGCGTCGGGCCGGGTGATACGTCGCCGTCGGTGCGGCGATCTGGTTGATCGCGAGATGCTAGCACGCAGCCTCGCCGCCGTGTCCGCCATGGCGCACTACTGCTCCGATCGTGGGGTATCTAGTCGACAGGGATCTCGTGGCTGCCGTGCGCCAGCAGGCTCCCTGGGCTGTCGCCGAGCATGCGCGGCCTGCGCGGCTGCAACTCCAGGCCCAGGCGGATGAGCAGCTCGAACGCATCCGCCAGCAGATGCTGCTGGCGCGGCAACAAGCTGGCATAGGGCATGTCGTAGATGGACTGGTGCGAGCCACGCGCACCTTTGAGGCCGCGATCGCGGGCCATGTCGGACAGCAGCGCGGCAAAGCCGCTCAGGTCCTCGGCGGCCAGGGCGGTGTTTAGCACCGCGGCCAGCACATGGGGCGATGACGAACCCCACCCCATGGCATCGGCATTTGCGGCGCATTCTTCGGAAGCATCGAATGAGTTCATACCCGGATTAACGACAGCGATCCCGCGCCATGTAGGCTGGCCGGAGAAACTTCTGCCCGAGCCAATGCATGGCCAGGACGGCCTGCCAGGCCACCAGGATCAATCAGTCAGCCCGCGGCATAGGCAACATGGTCGACCGTCGCATCGATCAGCCGGCAAGCGCGCGCCTGCGCCCGGTCAGCGACTTCCATGAGTTCGCCCTGCTCATGCCCCACCCACGACTGTAGCGGCGACGGATTGCGCACCGCGCCTTTGGCCTCCTGGACGATCGAGGCACTCACCAGGCATCCGCGCTCATGCTGCTGTACCGAGATCAAAATCACGTAGCCTCGGTAATGCTGTGTTCTGGATTCATTCATTGCGTCTCCCTTTGCCGGCCATCGTAGCATGCCGCAGCGCAGCGTCCGGCCAGCCGGGGCAAGGGGCTGCCGGGCCTAGGTCCGGTCCTGCGGGCGATCCTGTGGGCGGCGCCCCATGCGCCAGACATTGGGCGGCTCGCCGTGGGCGGCATTCTGGAACATCCAGGCGCCGCAGACCGTGCAGCGCCAGGGCCGGTCCACCCAGCGCGAGTTGATGTCCATGCCAAGTGCGGCCGCACCCGATGCGGCCAGGTTCTCATGCGGCTCCACCGTGGTCGGCGCACCAACGAGAAGATGGCAGAGATCGCAAGCGTGCATGCCTTACTCCAACAAAACGCTCACTCCAGCGAGGGCGGAGTGCCAAAGGGATCAGCGCTCTGCTGGCCCGGCACCTCGGTCAGGTCGAACTCGTCACGCGCCTTGTCCACCACGGCCCGGATACTCCTTTCATAACCCGCGGCATTGCCGAAGGCCTTCATATCCCAGTTGCGCCCGCGCGCATCGCGCGCATGCGCTTGCGGTGCCGGCACCCGGATCTTCGCGCCGTCCTCCACAATGTCATCAATACGCTGGATGCGCCGGCTCACCTCGTCTTGCAAGGCCCTGGCAGCACGTTCGCGCTTGGCCATCCCCTACTCCTATCCTATGCGTTCCACGCGGTAAACGGCATCCGGCCAAACCAGTGCCCCCGGGACCCTGCGCATCGCAAACGTCTGCCTGAAAAGACATGCACACCGCACGGTCGATGGTTTGATTGTAGAGTCCGCCGCCCCTTCACGACAAACCAGATTGACCTGATTGATCGGAAAAAGGCTTCGCTAACCCACCACGTCATTGGTCACCGCGACCGCAACGGGCGGGTGCACCTCACCGAACACGGACAAGCGAATGGGCATGCCTGCCAGTATGTTGGCAATGTCCTGCTCCGTGGGCTGCCAGAAAGAGTGCATCACGCCATGCGCCGCATCGAGGTGCACCGGCAGCCCCGAGAATTCCCCGTCCCTGGCTGCATCCCAGTCAAGGGGCTCGCCGACCACGAGGTTGGTGTGCTTGGTTTTCACGGGTGGCATCATGGCGCTCTCCACTGTGGAGCGAGCTCCGTGCTGTAAGGAGCTGCTCAGCCCCCGCTGGGATCGCCAGCGGCAGCCATCATCCAATGGTGAAACATCTTGCCGGCAAGAGCATCGGACAGATGCATTAGTCCGCTTAGCGCTACCCGCGTGCCACCACTAGCGCGGCAAGGCAGGCGAGGATGATCAGTCCAGATATCCGGAAGTAGAGATGCTTCGCCCAGCTCCGCGTGTAGCCAATGTAATTGACTACGGCGTCAGCAACCTGTGCTCCTAGAAAAGCTAGAAACCCACCCATTCTCACTCGCCGGATAGTCTGGACGCCGCTACGTTAGCACGGGCCACGGACGGCCTAGCCGGACGCCAACAGCCCAGCTATACTGTATATCCATACAGTGTTTTCTGAGTGAAGCTATGTTCACCTGCGATCCTGGCGTCATCTATCTCTACACCCGCAACACCGGCAACACCCACGGCGCGGCCATCGCGTGCCAGACCCTGACCGTGGACGACCCACTGCTCACGGCGGATACCTGGAACCCGGAAGCCGAGGCCGCCGCGCAGGCCGCCGGTGCAACGCTCTATCTGATGGGCATCGACACCGCCGCACTCAAGGCCCTGCCCCGTCCTATCGACAGCCTGGTGATCGAGCACGATGGGGCACGGCTGCGCTTCGCACTAGCGGAAGGCATCGACTTTCTCGATGCGAGATCGTTACGCGTGCGCACACGGGGCGAGCGCCACTATGCCACTCGCGAAGAGCCGGCCGATCCGTATTGGGCCACGTGGGGCAAGGCAGCTTCATCGGCCTGGCGTGACTCGCCGGCGATTTAGGGAAGGGGTGACTGCGCGACAGCGGAGGCTGCGTCGATTCGAAGAGATTAAGGCGAATTCGATGATGCTTGTTGCCGCGTGTTTTTGTCGGGCTAAATGTTGGCGTTTTGAACAGGCAACAAAAAACCCGCACAACAAATGCTGTGCGGGTTTTTCTTAATACTGGTCGGGGCGAGAGGATTTGAACCTCCGACCACCTGCACCCCATGCAGGTACGCTACCAGGCTGCGCTACGCCCCGAAAGAAAAAGATTATATCAGAAGCTTTTTAAAAATGGCTAGTCATTAGTGCACTTTTTATTCGTGCTTCGCGATCTGTTGAAGCTGCGCGAGCAGGTGCTGCACTTCTACCAGTTCGTTGCGCAGGTTGTTGAGGTCGAGCGAGAAAACCGGCGCTTCACCGGCGGCTTCTGCTGCCAGCGCTTGTTCGTCCTCGGTGGCGGCATGGCTGTGCTGCCGCCCTTCGTCGAGGCGATTGCGAGCACCGTTGATCGTGAAGCCCTGCTCATACAGCAGGTCGCGGATGCGCCGGATCAGCAGGACTTCATGATGCTGGTAGTAGCGCCGGTTGCCGCGTCGCTTGACGGGCTTGAGCTGCGTGAACTCCTGCTCCCAGTAGCGCAGCACATGCGGCTTGACGGCGCAAAGCTCGCTGACTTCCCCAATGGTGAAGTAGCGTTTGGCGGGAATCGGCGGCAACAAGATGCGTTCGCTGGATCTTTCCGACATACGGTGAATGGGCGGGCTTCAGGCCGTGCCGGGAGAGGTTGTGGTGCTCGCGCGGGCTAGCGCGCAAACAAGCGTGATACACGGATTCAGCAGGATAACGAGTCGTCACGCTGCTGGCAAACCATCAGCCGGGCACTGCTACCAGGCCGGCACGCTCTTCCACCAGGCCCTTGAGCTTCTGGCTGGCATGGAACGTCACCACGCGTCGTGCCGTGATAGGAATGATTTCGCCCGTCTTGGGATTGCGGCCGGGACGTTGCGGCTTGTCGCGCAGCTGGAAATTGCCGAAGCCGGAGAGCTTGACGCTGTCGCCCTGTTCCAGCGCTTCGCGAATCACGTCGAAGAAAGCTTCGACCATGTCCTTGGACTCGCGCTTGTTGAGACCAACCTGGTCGAACAGCATTTCAGCGAGCTCGGCCTTCGTGAGGGTCGGCACCTCAGCGGCGCGAGCGTCGGACGTATCGTCGTCGAGCGAGGCTGCCTGGCGGTCGCCTGCTTCACCCATTGCAGAGGCCATGAGATACGCGTGTCGATCGTTCATTGTCATTCGGTGTGGCGATCCGCCCGGATGCGGAAGTCCGGGCGCTCCATTGTCATGTCAGCTGGTGGATCAGCCGCGCATCCGCGCCTGGAATGCAGCGCTGGCGGCTTCGACCATGCAACGCACCGCGCTGTCGACGGTTTCGTCCTGGAGGGTCGCCCCAGTATCTTGCAAGGTCATGCGGAACGCAAGGCTTTTCTCGTCCGCGCCAATGGCCGCCGAAGCCGCCTTGGGACGGAACTCGTCGAACAGCACCAGGCTCTGGCAATAGCGGGCGGAGCCCTGTTTTTCCAGGGCTTCGCGCATGGCGTCGAGCAGGTCCTGCACGCGCACCGACTGCTTTACCACCAGCGCCAGGTCGCGTACGGCGGCCGGGAACTTGGAGATTTCGGTGTAGCCGGGCAGGCCCACTTCACGCAACGCCTGCAGGTCCAGCTCGAACACGACCGGCGCTTGCGTCAGTTCGTACTCCTGCAGCCAGCGCGGATGCAGTTCGCCGATCACGCCGGCCACCTTGCCGTCGATCACCACTTGCGCGGCACGGCCTGGATGCAGCGCGGGATGCGATACCGGCTCGAAGCGCGCAATGCGCGGGAACAGCAAGGCCTCGACATCGCCCTTGACGTCGAAGAAGTCCACCGGGCGGGTGGCGATGCCCCACTGCTCCTCGAAGGCCGGGCCGTAGGCAATGCCGCCTGCAACCATCGGCTGGCGATAGCCGGCCACCGTCAGGCCGCCATCAGCAACCGAGGCGTCGCGATGGAACACGCGGCCCACTTCGAACATCCGCACGCGCGATGCCTTGCGGTTGAGGTTGTAGCGCACCTTGTCGAGCAGGCCACCGATCAGCGTGGAACGCATCACCGCCAACTGGCTGGCGATCGGGTTCAGCAGGCGGATCGGGTTGTCGTTACTGGCAAAATCGCGCTCCCACTTCTCTTCAACGAAGGCGAAGTTGATCACCTCCTGGTAATCGCGCGCGGCAATCGCGTGGCGCACAGCGTGGGTCGAGCGGCGTGCTTCGTCGGTCGGGCGCATCTCGCTTTCGGCGATCGGCGGACGTGCCGGAATGCGCTCGAAGCCGTAGATGCGGGCCACTTCCTCGATCAGGTCTTCCTCGATCTCGATATCGAAGCGATAGCTCGGCGGCGTAACCACGAACACTTCGCCGTCCGCGCCTTGCTCGCGGGTAAACGGCAGCTGCAGGCGCTGGAACACGTCGGCGATGACTGCAGGCGACAGCTCGATGCCAAGCACGCGCTCGGCGCGCGCCACGCGCAGTTGCACCGGCTTGCGTTGCGGCAGGTTGACAATCAGGTCGTCGACCGGGCCGGCCTGGCCACCGCAGATATCGAGGATCAGCGCGCTGATGCGCTCGATATGCTCAACCGTGGTGGCGTAGTCCACGCCACGCTCGAAGCGGTGCCCGGCATCGGTCGAGAAGTTGAAGCGGCGCGAGCGGCCCTGGATGGCTTCCGGCCACCAGAAGGCGGCTTCGAGGTAGATGTTGGTGGTGTCGAGCGTCACGGCGGTGCTGTCGCCGCCCATGATGCCGGCCAGGCTCTCGATCTCCTTGTCGTCGGCGATCACGCCGACCTGCTCGTCGAGCTCCACGGTATTGCCGTTGAGCAGCTTGAGCTGTTCGCCCTTGCGGCCCCAGCGCACATCCAGCCCGCCGTGGATCTTGTCCAGGTCGAAGACGTGCGAGGGACGGCCGAGCTCAAGCATCACGTAGTTGGAGATGTCGACCAGCGCGGAGATGCTGCGCTGCCCTGCCCGCTCCAGGCGTTGCACCATCCATGCCGGCGTGGCCGCGTGCGCGTTCACGCCGCGGATCACACGGCCCGAGAAACGGCCGCACAGGTCAGGGGCGGAAATCTTCACCGGCAGCTTGTCGGCCAGCGTCACGGCAACCGGCTTCATCTCCGGCAGGCGCAGCGCGGCACCGGTCAGCGCGGCGACTTCGCGCGCCACGCCGTGGATCGACAGGCAGTCGGCCTTGTTGGGGGTGAGCTTGATGACGAAGACCTGGTCGTCCAGGTCCAGGTACTCCCGAATGTCCATGCCGATCTTGGCATCTTCGGGCAGGAGCATCAGGCCGCCGTGGTCCTCCGACAGCTTGAGCTCGCGCGCCGAGCAGAGCATGCCGAAGCTGTCCACGCCGCGCAGCTTGCCCACCTTGATCTCGAACGGCTTGCCGCCCGCCTCGGACGGCGGCAGCACCGCGCCGACCAGCGCGCAAGGCACCAGGACGCCGGGCGCCACATTGGGCGCGCCGCAAACGATCTGCAGGGTCTCGCCGGTGCCGGCATCGACCTGGCAAACGTTGAGACGGTCCGCGTTGGGATGGCGCTCGGTGGAAAGCACGCGCGCCACCACCACCTTGTTGAAAGGCGGCGCGACCGGGCCGACCTCTTCCACTTCCAGCCCGGCCATGGTCAGGCTGTGCGAGAGCGCATCGGTGGAAATCTTGTCGGGATTGACGAAACTGCGAAGCCAGGATTCCGAGAATTGCATGGCGCTTCTGATCCGGTAAGTATTCTGTTCTGGGGTGTCGGTGACGATGTGCTCTGGCGCGGATACGCGCCTCAGGCGAACTGGCGCAGGAAACGCGCGTCGCCTTCGAAGAACAGGCGCAGATCGTTGATGCCGTAGCGGAGCATGGTCAGGCGTTCAAGGCCGGAACCGAAGGCAAAGCCGATATAGCGCTCGGGGTCCAGGCCCATATTGCGCAGCACATTGGGGTGCACCTGGCCCGAGCCGGAAATCTCCAGCCACTTGCCGTTGCCGAAGGCCATGTCGATTTCCGCCGACGGTTCGGTGAACGGGAAGTACGAGGGGCGGAAACGCACCTGGATGTCATCGCGCTCGAAGAACTTGCGCAGGAAGTCCGTGTACACGCCCTTGAGGTCAGCAAAGCTCACGTCATCACCGATCCACAGGCCTTCGACCTGGTTGAACATCGGCGAGTGCGTGGCGTCGCTGTCGACGCGGTAAGTACGGCCGGGGCAGATCACCTTGATCGGCGGCATCTCGCGGCCCTTGTACTTCTCCACGTGCATGCGCGCGTAGCGCACCTGCATCGGGCTGGTGTGGGTACGCAGCAGCAGCAGCTTGCCGTCGCTATCACGGCCGTCCACATAGAAGGTGTCCTGCATCGAACGGGCCGGATGGTTGTCCGGGTTGTTCAACGCGGTGAAGTTCATCCAGTCCGTTTCGATTTCGGGGCCATCGGCCACATCGAAGCCCACCGAGCCGAAGATCTGCTCGACGCGCTCCCAGGTGCGCATCACCGGGTGCAGGCTGCCACGGGCAACCGCGCGGCCCGGCAGCGTGACGTCGATGGCTTCGGCGGCCAGCCGCGCGTTCATCAGCGCATCGGCCAGCGCCTGGCGGCGTGCCTGCAGCGCGGCCTCGACCTGCTGCTTGGCCTGGTTGATGCGCGCGCCTTCGCTCTTGCGCGTTTCCGGGTCGAGCTTGCCGAGGCTCTTGAGCAGCTCGGTGAGCGCACCGGTCTTGCCGAGAAAGCGGGCTTTTTCGTTTTCCAGCGTGGCGTTGTCGTTGGCTGCAGCGAAGGCGGCCTGGGCGTCGGCGACGATTTGATCCGGATCCAGAGACATGGCGGCGGTCGGCGATAAATTTGGCGTCCGGGTCACGCTGGGCCCGGGCGTGGGTTGGCACTAAGTGCGATGTAGGTGCAGAGCCCGCGCGGCACCGGGGGGCGTGGCGGGCTTCGTTTCGGATGTCGTCTTGCATCGAACCAGGAACGGCGCGCGAAACGGTATCCGAAATGAAAACGGGGCTCGGTGAGGAGCCCCGTTTCTGCATGTCCGGCCGAATCGCCATCGCGGCGACAAGCGCTGCTCAGGCAAATTTGGCGGAAATGCTGTCGACCTTGCGGTCGGTGCTTGCCCGGGAAACCACACTAGACACTAGCGTGGCACCCCGGAGCCGGCATCAGGCAACGGTGGCTTTCACCTGGTTGACGATGGCGGCAAAGGCAGGCTTGTCATGAATAGCCATGTCCGACAGCACCTTGCGGTCCAGCTCAATCGAAGCCCGCTTCAGGCCGTTCATGAACACGCTGTAGGTCATGCCATGCTCACGCGAAGCAGCATTGATACGCGCAATCCAGAGAGCGCGGAACACGCGCTTCTTGTTGCGGCGATCGCGGTATGCGTACTGGCCAGCACGCATGACCGCCTGCTTGGCGATACGGTAGACGTTATTGCGACGGCCGCGGAAACCCTTGGCGGCGACGATGACTTTCTTATGGCGGGCCCGTGCAGTGACCCCACGTTTTACTCGAGGCATGTAATGCTCCTTTCGTTTTCGTTAGGGTTATGCGTAAGGCATCATTGCGCGAACGGCCTTCAGGTTCGTCTCATGGACGTCCTGGGTGCCGCGCAACTGGCGCTTATTCTTGGTGGTCTTCTTGGTCAAGATGTGACGCTTGAAGGCCTGGCCACGCTTGAACGAACCATTCGGACGCGCAGTAAAGCGCTTGGAGGCGCTTTTCTTGGTCTTCATCTTCGGCATGAAATACTCCAGCTTCTATGACATGCATGCAGGTGGCCAGCTAGCGCCGACACTTGCAAAACCCGCATCCACTTATTGTTGCGCTAAAGCCGCGTGCGGCCTCTGCGCTGCTTTCGCACGACGCCGCGCCCGGAGGGATTCCCCTCCGGGCCGCAGCGGCGCGCAAAATCTTACTTCTTCTTCTTGGGAGACAGCACCATCACCATCTGGCGGCCTTCCATCTTCGGCATCTGCTCGACCTGGCCAACTTCTTCCAGGTCCGCCTTCAGGCGTTCGAGCACACGCGCGCCGATTTCCTGGTGCGCCATCTCACGGCCGCGGAAACGCAGCGTGATCTTGGTCTTGTCGCCGTCTTCGAGGAAGCGCTTCAGGTTGCGCAGCTTGACGTTGTAGTCGCCATCATCCGTACCCGGCCGGAACTTGACTTCCTTGACCTGGATGATCTTCTGCTTCAGCTTGGCGTCGTGCGCGCGCTTGGCTTCCTCGTACTTGAACTTGCCGTAATCCATGATACGGGCAACCGGCGGCACCGCTGTAGGAGCGATTTCCACCAAGTCCAAGTCCTTATCCTCAGCCAGGCGGAGCGCGTCCATGAACTTGACGATGCCGAGCTGCTCGTTATCAACCCCGACCAAGCGCAATTCGGGTGCGCTGATTTCGCGATTGATGCGATGACCTTTGTCTGTAGCGATGTTGCGTTACCTCAAGAAGACAAAAAACAAGCCGTGCTCATCCCATCAGGCTTTGCTGGCAACGTCCTGTTGCAGACGCTCCACAAACGCGGAAACGGACATCACGCCCAGATCCACGTTGCCACGGGCACGCACGGCCACTTGACTGGCATCCCGTTCTTTGTCGCCCACTACCAGGAGGTAGGGAATCTTCTGAAGGGAATGCTCGCGGATTTTATACGTAATTTTCTCGTTACGCAAATCCGCCTTAGCCCTAAATCCTTGTTTTTGCAGCAGTTGCACGACGTTTTCGGCATATTCCGCCTGCGAGTCGGCAATATTCAGCACCAGGACCTGCTCTGGCGCCAGCCAGGCGGGCAGCGCGCCGGCGTGGTTTTCCAGCAAGATGCCCAGGAAGCGCTCGAAAGAGCCCAGGATGGCCCGGTGCAGCATGACCGGGCGCTTGCGCGAGTTGTCTTCGGAGACGTATTCGGCATCCAGGCGCTCCGGCAGCACCAGGTCCAGCTGCAGCGTGCCACATTGCCAAGACCGGCCGATGGCGTCCTTGATATGGTATTCCACCTTGGGGCCGTAGAAGGCGCCCTCGCCCGGCAGCTCCTCCCACTCCACGCCGCAGGCGCGCAGCGCCAGGCGCAGGCCTTCCTCGGCGTGATCCCAGACCTCGTCCGAACCGGCGCGCTGATCCGGGCGCAGCGACAACTTGACCGCGATATCCTTGAAGCCGAAATCGTCGTACACGGAGAACGCCAGCTCGTTGAAAGCCTTGGCCTCCGCGACGATCTGCTCTTCCGTGCAGAAGATGTGCGCATCATCCTGCACAAAGCCACGCACGCGCATCAGCCCGTGCAGCGCGCCGGAGGGCTCGTTGCGATGGCAGGCGCCGAACTCGGCCAGGCGCAGCGGCAGGTCGCGGTAGGAGCGCAGGCCGTGATTGAAAATCTGCACATGCCCGGGGCAGTTCATCGGCTTGATCGCGTAGTCGCGCTTCTCCGACTCCGTGACGAACATGTTCTCCTTGTAGTTCTGCCAGTGACCTGACTTCTCCCACAGCGAACGATCCATCACTTGCGGCGTGCGCACTTCTTCATAGCCGGCCTGCGTCAGGCGGCCGCGCATGTACTGCTCCACCGCTTGCCACACCTGCCAGCCCTTCGGGTGCCAGAACACCATGCCCGGCGCCTCCTCCTGCAGGTGGAACAGGTCAAGCAGCTTGCCCAGCTTGCGGTGGTCGCGCTTCTCGGCCTCTTCCAGCATGTGCAGGTAGGCTTCCTGGTCTTCCTTCTTGGCCCAGGCCGTGCCATAGATGCGCTGAAGCATCTCGTTCTTGGCGTCGCCGCGCCAGTAGGCACCCGCCACCTTCATCAGCTTGAAGACCTTGAGCTTGCCCGTGGACGGCACGTGCGGGCCACGGCAGAGGTCGACGAACTCGCCTTCGCGATACAGGCCGATCTCCTGGTCCTGCGGGATCGAGGCGATGATCTCGGCCTTGTACTTCTCGCCCATCGACTCGAACAGCTTCACGGCTTCGTCGCGGCTCCAGACTTCGCGCGTTACCTTCTCGTCCTTCTTGGCGAGCTCGGCCATCTTCTTCTCGATGGCGACCAGGTCCTCGGGCGTGAACGGGCGCTTGTAGGCGAAGTCGTAGTAGAAGCCGTTCTCGATCACCGGGCCGATCGTCACCTGCGCCTCGGGATACAGTGCCTTGACAGCGTAGGCCAGCAAGTGCGCCGTCGAGTGACGGATCACATCAACGCCATCAGCATCCTTGTCCGTGACGATGGCGAGATCAGCATCGCGCTCGATGAGGAAGCTGGTGTCGACCATCTGCCCATCCACCTTGCCCGCCAGGGCTGCCTTGGCCAGGCCCGAGCCAATGCTCTGCGCCACTTCGGCCACCGTTACCGGGCCGGGGAACTCGCGTCGGGAACCATCCGGCAGCGTGATTGCGATCATCTTGCACCTCATCAGAAATCCACCCGCCAGCGCCGTGCGGCCGGCAAGCGAATAAAAAGCATCTTGTAGCGCCCGGCTCATGCCTTTCGTGAAACCAGCATGGGCCTGGCAGCGGGGACTTCGCTCGGATCCACCCACGGGCGACCGAGCAGGATAGCAGGGAGCCAATAAGCGACAGACGAAAAAAAACGCAGCCAAGGCTGCGTTGTTTTTCGATTTAACCCCAATCCACCGGGTCCGAAGGCGCACCTCGACTACTGTCGCTAATTAGCGGTAGTAGTTCGCTGTGTCTTGAACATGGCGCCTCTTCCGTTCCAGGTTATCGGGATCAACCGGACTGCTTCGGTACTTCTTACTGCTATGCTATGCGTTGGTA